>JAPLJA010000124.1 GCA_026388815.1 Pseudomonadota bacterium | reverse complement strand
ATAAAGCAGGCGGGTTTGAGAACTTAAAGAAGGAAGGCTTCTTTGTCAGCCAAAAAGGAAAAGTTCCTTACCGGTCTTACGAGAAGAAGGGTTTTAGTACGCCTTCGGGAAAATTCGAGATATCCCTGAAAGAGATGATCCCTCCCCGGAAGAGCCTGCAACAGAATGAGTTAATCCTGACAACTTTTTCCTGGAACGTTTTGACGCCTCAAAATGCCACCTGTAAATGGGTATCGGAGATCACCCATGAAAATCCGGCATGGATTAATACGGTAACTGCAGAAAAGCTTGGTATTAAAACAGGAGACCGGATAAAGGTAAGTTCAAGCATCGGGTCGATAATTACCCGTGCTTTCGTAACGCAGGGTATCAACCCGCGGGTGATTGCAATCTCCGGGGGCTGTGGCCACTGGGAAACCGGCCGGATAGCCCAGGGTAAGCAGTTCAAGAGTGATGATAACGATACCAGTCTCCTCTGGTGGGAGAAGAAGGGAAACGGAGCGCATCCATATCCCATCATACCGGTATCCCTGGATAAACAAGGCCTCGGTCAGGGCTGGAATGATACCGCGGTAACAGTAACGAAATTATAAATTATCTAACGCTATGAAGCCGTTCAGGATAACGAGAAAAAAAGCTATCATCACAGGGCTGGTGTTACTTGCCCTGATTTTAGGTGCTGGTGGCGGCCTGCCGGTCCTCGGTTTGGTCCGCTACTCTACAACTGGTTCCAGCTTCTGCGGTTCCTGCCATACTGAATACTACAAGCTGTGGAGCGAGTCCAGGTCACATACGCCGGCAGACGCTGAATGTACGGATTGCCACGCAGAACGGTGGAGCCTTGCCCCGGGTAATTTTTCAGCATCAGATGAGAGGATTACTCCCAATTGCATCCGCTGCCATGAGGATATCCTCAAACAGGAAAAGGTGGATCAGCTCAAGCTCCACTTCATTAAAATCTCACATAAGAAATGCATGGAAAAGTCAGGAAATAAATGCCTGGACTGCCATCGGAATATTGTTCATGACAAACTCGCTCCGGTGAGCAATCGTCCCTACAAAGTGACCTGTTATTCATGCCATAAGAAGGATATTGATGTAACACCGCCAAAGGACGAATCGTGCAAGAAATGTCACTATATCACCCTGGTTCCTGCACCCTGAGGTAAAAAGGATACGGTATGTTTAACTTTCTCTTTCCTCTTCTCCTGCTCGTAAGCCTGGCGATCATGGTTTACGGTATCTACAGGCGCTCCCTTCTCTGGAAACTGGGGAAAGCAGGAGAAAAGGTAGACAGAATAGGTGAAAGGATAAAGTCGGTCATCCTATTTGCCATTGGTCATGGGAGGATACTCAATGCGAACGAAGTGTATCCGGGTGCCATGCACCTGCTCCTGTTCATCGGATTTATCGTCCCCCTGTGCATGACCTTGTTTGCCATGCTCGTATCGTCTCTTTCACTTCCGCCTGTTCTTAAAGGTATCTCTGTCTTTATCGCATTACTGCTTGACATCAGCGGCTTGCTTGCTTTCATAGGTCTCATCCTCGCATTTGTGCGAAGATATTTTGTGAGGCCTGAGAGATTAGACAATAAAAACGATGACGCAATTTCACTCATCGGGATTCTGGCTATCTTAATGGTAGGTTTCCTTGTTGCAGGTTTGAAGATAGCCATTGTACAGCCAGACTGGAGATTCTGGTCGCCAACTACCCTTGCCATTGCCTGGTACATCGGCACATTTGATCTTTCACCATCAGCCTTGGCCACGATTCATCAATTAGCATGGAAAACCCACTGTATCTTAGTGATCCTCTTTATCTGCTATGTTGCCTATTCAAAACTGCTCCATATCATCACTTCTACGCTGAATATCTTTCTCCGCAACTTTGGCCCGGTCGGGGCGATACGGCAGATAACTGATTTTGAAACTGCAGAAACCTTCGGTGTTGCCAATCTGGAAGAATTTGACCGGAGACAGCTCATTCATCTTGATGCCTGTACCCGCTGCGGAAGGTGTCAGGACAATTGTCCGGCACACTTAAGCGAGAAACCCCTCTCGCCCAAAAAGATGATTCAGGACCTGAAAGGTCATCTGGAAGCAAAGGGGAGGGCGCTGTTATATAAAGCAGCAACCCAGACGGACGGTGGGGGAACACCTGCCCTCATCGGTGACGTTATAGCTGAGGATGCCATCTGGGCATGCACTTCATGCCTCAATTGCCATGAACAGTGCCCGGTGTTTATCACTACTTTTGATAAGACCGTTGAAATGCGGCGATACCTTGTCCTCATGGAAAGCAGGTTTCCAACTGAAGTACAGCTTGTATTCCGGAACATGGAGAACAACAGCAATCCCTGGGGCGTAGGAAAGCACCTGAGGGCTGACTGGTGCAAGGATCTCGGAGTGAAGATGCTCGCTGAAGATCCTGAGGTTGACATCCTGTACTGGCCCGGGTGCGCCGGGGCATTCGATGACCGGAACAAGAAGGTGGCAGTGGCAATGGTAAAGCTCCTGAAGAAAGCCGGGGTAAAGTTCGGCATTCTGGGAACCGAGGAAGGGTGCTGCGGTGAATCGGCGAGGAGGATCGGGAACGAATATCTCTACAAGACCCTGGTGGATGCGAATGTGGAGGTTCTGAACACCTACAAGGTGAAGAAGATCGTTACCACCTGCCCCCACTGCTACAACACGTTAAAGAATGAATATTCCCAGTTCGGCGGGAGCTATGAGGTTATCCACCAGACTGAACTCCTGGACAGCCTGATAAAACAGGGCAAATTAAAGTTAAATGGCGGGAATAATATCACTGTTACCTACCATGACTCATGCCTGCTCGGGCGCTACAATCAGATCTATGAACAGCCCCGGAATATTCTCACCTCAATCCCCGGCGTCCGCCTGAAGGAGATGGAGAGGACAAGGAACCGGAGCTTCTGCTGTGGTGGCGGTGGCGGGAGGATGTGGATGGAAGAGCACCTCGGAAAGAGGATCAACGAGATGCGTGTTGATCAGGCAATGGACCTCAAGCCTGATATCATTGCAACTGCCTGTCCCTACTGCCTTACCATGCTTGAGGATGGGGTAAAGACGAAAGGCCTTGAAGAGTCTGTCAAGACCCTTGACATTGCCGAGCTGTTGGAGAAGTCGGTAAAAGATTAGCAGGCTGCTGAAAAACGTTCAGCTGCGGCGTTCCCCTCGTCCTTCATCGCCTGCGCGCTGATCCAGCCTACGTAGCCAAAGCTACTTCGGCGGAGTGGGCAGCGCTTCGTCGCGCAAGCGTCGTTGCAGAGGTACAAAAAACGTTTGGTCGTTCTTACGATAGAATTTACCGCAGGAGCGGCCCAAGGTTTTATACTCCTCAGGATTTCGGGCGCCTTGCATCTGGGCATTTTTAATCAGCCTTATAAACAGTTACCTTTTCAGCAAACTATTAGTTGTTTTTCAGGCTTTTCCATTGAGAATGGACCTAACACCGGGCATAAAGCTCGGTGCATTCCTTCCGCGTCTCCTGCATGGACTTGTTATCCTGTTTTTGAAATCAATTCTCCTTCAATATATCGATGGATTATGCCTGAAATGAGTGTTTGGTAGGGGATACCCATTTCTATCGCTTTCTTTTGAATACCTTGATAATCGTGATCATAAATCCGTATGGTAATTCGTTTATCTTTTACTAACGTCTTTTTTGCTGTTGCTTTAATTGCTTCAATTTCCTTTTTAGACGGAGTGGAAAGCTTCATTTTTCCTTTTTTGTATGCGTCAACAATAAAATTTTCTTCTTTGTCATATTTCATGTGTTAATCCTCCTGCTCATTTCTATATGTTTTGGTTGCTTTTCTGCTGGGAATAATCGTTTTCAGAAAAATATAGTCCCCTTCAACAACATAAGGAACAAGATAAATGTAGTCTTCCACAATAACGAAATATATCCTTTGTCCGGGATAGCTCTCCTGATCAGGATGATCCGCAGTTTTCCATACGTCACCTCGGGATAGATGAAAAACTATTTTTTCGAATGAGATGTTTCGTTCTCTTTTCAGACGTTCATTCTTTTCAGGGTCCCATTCAAATTTCATGTTTCAATTGTACATCATTTGTCTGTACACATCAAGCTTAAATGCTTCCCAACAAATGCATGAAATGCCCCTACTGCCTTACCATGCTGGAAGACGGCGTTAAGACGAAAGGCCTTGAAGAATCAGTCAAGACCCTCGACATCGCCGAGCTGTTAGAAATGTCGGTTAAAGATTAGTCGTTCTTAGCTTCCTTTTAAGTCTTTCCCCTAATCCCCAACCCCTAATCCCTATCCCCTGTCTTTCCCCCTTTACTTTTCCCCAAGAATGCATTATTTAAAGCAATGTAACTGCATGAAGTGAATGACATATGAGGTTTGATAATGTGCGCAGTAACGACTGACTTGCCGAGAGAAAAGATAGAAGAATTTTGCAAGCGAAATCATATTCAGAGATTGTCACTTTTTGGTTCCGCTCTCAGGGACCATGCAGAGCCAGATAGTGATATTGATTTTCTCGTTGAATTCCACCCCGATCATATTCAGGGACTTATCAAGCTGGCAGGTATGGAAATTGAACTGTCAAAAATCCTGGGACGCAAGGTGGATTTAAGAACACCACAAGACCTGAGCCGCTATTTCAGACAGGAAGTACTCAACTCAGCAGAGTTACAGTATGCAGAAGGATGATCGTGTTCGTCTGAAACATATGCTTGATGCTGCGAGGGAAGCCGTATCATTTATCCGAGATAAACCATTACTGAAGATCTCATGCCCTTGATTAACGAGCTTGAGAAAACCCTTTCAAAGGAGAGATGACAATAAGGTAATAGATTTCATTGAAGCAATGAAGCCCGCGCGGATCGTGTATGTATCCTGCAATCCCGCAATCCTTGTCCGTGACCTGAAAGGTATAACAGAAAAGGTTCCCTGCCGGATAGAGAATACCATCCCGATCGACATGTTCCCTCAGACCTATCACGTAGAAGTGGAGGTGTCGATGAAGAGAATGTGATTGACGACTGTACTCAAAATGGGTACAATCGTACTCAAAATGGGTACAATAACTGAGATTGATAACCTATCCAGTGCACTGTTCGGGAAAACCCGCCGCGCTCTTCTGTCCCTTTTGTACAGCCATGCTGACGAATCTTTTTACTTGCGACAGCTTGTCCGTCTCGCCGGACTTGGCTTGGGTTCTGTGCAAAGAGAAATTGAAAGACTCCATAAGGCCGGAATCATCCGCCGCATGGGACGGGGCAGGCAGATATATTACCAGGCGAATCCAGAATGCCCGGTCTATACAGAGTTAAAGAGCCTGGTAGTCAAGACTGCAGGTGTAGGCGATGTGCTGAGGACTGCTCTCGCACCTCTCGCAGACCGCATTCAGTTGGCATTCATTTATGGTTCTCTTGCACGCGGTGGAGAACGTCGGGGGAGCGACGTTGATGTCATGGTGATAGGTGATGTGACATTTGCAGAGGTCGTTTCAGCTCTCAGCAAAGTACAGGATACCCTTGCACGCGAGATCAATCCTGCCGTCTATCCTCCTCCAGAATTCAGATCCAAGATAACCGCAGGGCACCATTTCCTTAATTCTCTTATGAAAGAAACCAAGGTCTTTCTCATCGGAGACGAGCGTGAGCTTGCAAGAGTGGCGAAAAAACGGCTGGCTCATTGAACACCGGACCAGCCCTCAGGAGATCTCTGACTTACTGGAGGTTGCCGACCGTGACCTTGCCGATTGCCAGGCTCAGGGGCTCAGCCCTGATTGGAAGTTGAGCATCGCTTACAACGCCGCTCTTCAATTAACGACAGCAGCACTCGCTGCTGCTGGTTATCAAGCAGAAAGGGTCGCACACCACTACAGGGTAATCCAATCTCTTGCCTATACCATCAAGGCAGATAGCGACCTGATTTTACAGTTCGACCAGTTCCGAAAGAAGAGGAACATTGGCGGCTATGAACGGGCAGGAATGGTATCTGACCAGGAAGCGAATGAAATGATGACTCTGGCAAAAAACCTCCGGGAAAATGTGAAAGATTGGCTCCGTAAAAATTATCCTGAACTTATAAAAGGTTAAACACCTTCCACGTATCACCTTCCACTCCACACTCTGCAATAAATGAAGCTGTCAGCTATCAGCTTTCAGCGCAAATTACTAATCCCAACCCCTAACCACCAATTCCCATCCCCTGTCTTTCCCCCTCCTACCTTCTGACTCCTGACTCCTGTATTCTGAATTCTGTCCTTCTTCCCCCTTTACTTTTCCCCAAGAATGCACTATGTAAGGGACTGTCAAAAGGATAGTATATAACTTTTGTGCAATTAAACTTTGTAAGGATTCTATAGATATGAGGACGATATCTTGAGAGAAAAGCTGTCAGCATACACTACGGTTCCAATTGAATCATTCATCACTACGATTCGAGGGCAGAAGGTCATTCTTGATGCTGACTTGGCTAAAATCTACGGTGTGCCGACAAAACGCCTGAACGAGCAGGTGAAGCGTAATGCAGACCGGTTTCCGGAGGACTTTGTGTTTCAACTAAACGCCGAAGAAGCTCAGGCTTGGCGTCTTTTAAGGTCGCAAAATGCGACCTTAAAGCGCGGCCAACATCTCAAATACCTTCCCTATGCCTTTACTGAGCATGGTGCGATCATGGCGGCGAATGTGCTCAACTCTCCTCAGGCTGTGAAGATGAGCGTTTTTGTTGTGCGGGCATTCATCCGCATGCGGCAGGTACTGTCCGACAATCGAGTGCTGGCGAAGAAGCTCGCGGAATTAGAGAAAATGCTGACCGCCCGGCTGGACACTCACGAGCGGGCGATCGTTCATGTGCTTGAACAGATCTTACGTCTAATGAATCCGCCCTCGAGGCCCGAACCTCCACCCAAGAAAATCGGTTTTCATATCCGTGAAAAAAAAGTACGATATTCTGCAAATCGAAAATGAATTTGAATGGGTTCATTTTCCTCTCTTCTGAATTCTGACTCCTGAATTCTGTATTCTATTTTTCCGTTCTTCCCTAACCCCTAACCACCAATTCCCATCCCCTGTCTTTCCCCTCCTACCTTCTGAATTCTGACTTCTGTATTCTAAATTCTGCTTTTGTGTCGCTGGGGAGGAATAGAATTATGTCCGGGATGGAGTGAAAGCAAGGCGATAATCGATGCTCAATTATTTATGCCTGATCCCATTTCCCTGACGTCGACTTGGGGAAAATCTGTCAAGATGAAAGAATTGACCCCCACTTAACCCCCTTGACCCCCACTTAGACCACCAGATAATCTTGCAGTACGGCTCAGCTTTGGCATACTTTATTCCTTGTTATTTCTCCTAGATTAGTCTAAGTTATTATGGTAGTTAATATTTATTAAGAGTTATTTCGGCATATTAATATGGTTTTCAAAAGGTCGAGCATACTGGTTCGGTATG
>JAPLJA010000280.1 GCA_026388815.1 Pseudomonadota bacterium | reverse complement strand
ACTGCAGATATACGCTACTTTCCCCTCTTCACCAGCTTTTAAAGAATCAAGTGACAAGACCACGCTTTCCACTCTCCCCCTCTTCTCTTCGCAGCACTTTCCCGGGGGGATCGGTTTGCCGTCAGGACAGAACCGGGGATGGCCAAGGAGTGTGCAGATACTGTCGGTAACTTCGCTGTTTAAGATATGTTCGAAATCGCAGGCCTGGGATTCCAGGAGTTCATTGTGCTCCAGATCCAGGACATCGTGAAGCAGCCTTTCGGCGAGACGATGGCGGCGAATGATCTTTAAGGACTCCCTTCTTCCGGTTTCCGTGAGCGCTATCTTCCCCGCGCTGTCCATCATAATCGTCCCGCTTTCAAGCAGGTCATTAATCAGTTCCTGGTACATCTGTTCTCCGAAATTCCTTTTTAAATCAGCGACACTCGCTTCACCTTCGTCAGAAAGCTTGCCAACCAACTGTAATGCCTCTTCTCTATGTTGCAGGGTAATCATAATTTTCTCCCTTAAGCAATTCTTGTCAACTGTCTGAAAACTATAACTTCCATGTAGCATAAAACAAGTTAAATAGGAAGAAAAAATAGGCAAATTTCTTGACAAGAACCGCAATAATTATGATATAAATTATAAGTTATGCTTCTCAAGGATTTTGATTATCATTTGCCCAGAGGGTTAATCGCCCAGTACCCCCTTGACCAGAGGGATACCTCCCGGCTCATGATCCTTGACCGGAAGAAGAAAGGTATTGAGCACAGGAGATTTTCCCAGCTAACAGAATACCTTCAGGAAGGGGACGTCCTTGTGGTAAACGACACGAAGGTTATTCCAGCGCGGTTATACGGGCAGAAAGATACAGGTGGGAAGGCCGAGGTTCTCCTCCTGTCGAGAGTGAAATCAGAGGATACTCTCTGGGAGTGCCTGATCAATTCCCATAAGGCAGTAAAGCCCTGCCACACAATCCAGTTTAACGGTTGCCTAAAGGGTGAAGTAATTGAGAAACGGGAGGAGGGTAGCTTTACGATCAGGTTTCATTCGCAAAACAGTCTTGAAGACCTGCTGGAAAAGGTTGGAACAACTCCTCTCCCACCTTACATCAAGAGGAACGGAAGCGGAAACGGTTTTGACAGAGAACGGTATCAGACGGTTTATGCCCGGAGGAAAGGAGCAGTTGCTGCCCCGACTGCCGGTCTTCACTTCACTGAGGAACTGCTCAAGAAAATAGGAGAGCAAGGGGTAAAGATAGGTTTCATTACCCTCCATGTAGGATGGGGAACCTTCCAGCCTCTGAGGGCACAGAAGATAGAAGAACATACGATGCATGCTGAAGAATATGAGATAGACCGGGAGTCTGCTGATCTCATCAATCAGGCAAAGGAGCAGGGAAGAAGGGTAATAGCTGTCGGGACGACAAGCGCGAGGGCCTTAGAATTTGCCACCCGGAAGGAGAAACTGTATCCGGAAAAAGGAATGTGTAACCTTTTCATCTACCCGGGCTATCGCTTCAAGATGGTGGATGCTCTCATCACCAATTTTCACCTCCCCAAGTCGACTCTCATCCTCCTGGTGTCAGCATTTGCAACGAAGGATTTTATCTTCAGCGCCTACCAGGAGGCAATAGAGAACGGCTACCGTTTCTACAGCTACGGGGATGCGATGATGATTATCTGAGGGCCAATGCCTTTCAGGTTTGAAGTTCTCAAGCAGGAGCAGAACACTCAGGCACGCTGGGGACGGATACATACAGATCACGGGGACATTACCACACCGGTCTTCATGCCGGTTGGTACTCAGGCCAGCGTTAAATCACTGACTCCTGAAGATCTCCTCGATCTCAAAGCAGAGATTATCATCTGCAATATCTATCACCTCTATCTTCGTCCAGGCCATGAGGTGATAGGCAGACTGGGTGGTCTCCACCGGTTTATGCACTGGGAGTTACCTATATTGACTGACAGCGGCGGTTTTCAGGTCTATAGCCTGAGCAATTTGAGAAAGGTGATGGATGAAGGGGTGGAATTTCAGTCTCACCTCGATGGATCGAGACACTTCCTCACCCCCGAAAGGGCGATAGAGATCCAGGAAGTTCTCAACTCGGATATTACCATGTGCCTGGATGAATGTATCCCCTATCCGGCAAGTTATGACTATACCTTGAGCGCTGTGGTACGGACTACGTCATGGGCCAAGAGGTGCAAGGAGAGCAAAACAAGGGACACTCAGGCATTATTCGGGATTGTCCAGGGTGGAATGTATGCAGACCTGAGAGAGAGGAGTGCTCACGAGATCATGGATATCGGTTTTGACGGGTATGCCCTGGGCGGGCTGAGCGTGGGCGAAACCAAAGTGTTGATGTACGAGATGATCGATGCAACCACACCCTTCCTCCCCGAGGGCAAGCCGAGGTATATCATGGGCGTAGGAACGCCCGGTGACCTGGTACGGTGCGTAGGGCATGGGATTGATATGTTCGACTGTGTTCTTCCCACCAGGAATGCCCGCAACGGGATGCTCTTTACCAGCACAGGAAAGGTCATTATTAAGAACGCACAGCATGCCGAGGAATCAATCCCGGTAGATGAGCACTGTGACTGCTACACCTGCAGAAATTTTTCGCGGGCATATCTCCGTCACCTTTACATGGCCGGGGAGATGCTCTCGGCCCGGCTCAACACCATCCATAACCTCCACTTCTACCTTACGTTAATGGAAGATATACGACAGGCTATTCGGGAGGACAGGTTTGCAGCATTCAGCGCCGATTTTCTTGCATCAGAAGCAGTACATGATGAATATACTACATAGAAGGAGGTGGTTCTTTTGATAGATCTTGCTTATGCGCAGAATACGGGAGGAGCAGGTGGAGGCGTATCCAGTTTTATCAGTTTTGCCCCTCTGATCCTGATCTTTGCGATTTTCTACTTTCTCCTCATCCGCCCTCAGCAGACAAAAGCCAAGAAGCACAAAGAGTTTCTTAACAATCTGCATGAAGGTACCACGGTTATGACATCCGGAGGTATCCACGGTGAGATCAAAGGCATCACTGACACTGTGGTTACGTTAGAGATTGCTAATAACGTAAGAATAAAGGTGTCGCGGGATCATATTGCAGGCGAAAGTGAGTTAAAAGATATTACATCAAGCAAAGCAAAGAAAGGGTAATAGATGTTTAAGAGTCTGAAATGGCGGGCACTGTTAGTTCTTGCATTGACCGTTGTATCATTGGTTTATCTCCTACCCACCTTTTTTGAAATGCCCAGCTGGTGGAAGGAACATCTCCCCGATGACAAGGTTTCCTTGGGGCTGGATCTGCAAGGTGGGATGCACCTCATTCTTGAAGTCCAGGCTGATAAGGCCGTAGAGACTGCACTGGACCGGATGGCCGGTGATATACGGGAAATACTGACCGAGGAAAAGATTCCCTACGGTCAACTGGAGCGGCAGGGTGCAGACAAACTCCTGGTAGAAATCCTCGATCCTTCCACCAAGGATAAGTTCAATGAGGTTCTGGAAAACAAGCTATCTACCCTGGATAAGGTAAAGGTAGATGAGTCAGCACAGGGGATTAAATTTGAGCTGATGATCAAGCCCAAAGAAGCAGAGCATATTAAAAAACTTGCTGTTGATCAATGTCTGGAAACGATCAGGAACCGGGTTGACCAGTTTGGCGTTGCTGAGCCGACCATCCAGAAACAGGGTGAAGACCAGATTCTCGTCCAACTTCCCGGCATAAGGGACCCGAAACGGGCAATCGAACTGATCGGAAAGACAGCCCTCCTGGAATTCAAGCTGGTTGATGAGGAAAACAACCTGGAGAAGGCGCTCAAAGGAGAGATACCGCCGGATAGCGAAATTCTCTATCAGAAGCATGAGAACAAAGAGACTGGCGAGGTCACCCGTGTGCCATACCTCTTGAAGAAGACCACCCTTCTGACCGGTGAGTATTTAACCAGTGCACAGGTGAGGATTGAAAGCCAGTTCAACGAACCCTATGTGGGAATAGATTTCAGCGATATCGGGGCAAAGCTCTTTGAGAGGATAACCGCTGCCAATGTTAAAAAGCGCCTTGCCATCATTCTCGACAACAATGTCTATTCTGCGCCGGTCATTCAGGAGAAGATCGCGGGCGGGAGCGCACAGATTACCGGAAGATTTACTGAAGATGAGGCCAGAGACCTGGCTATTGTCCTGAGGGCTGGCTCTTTGAAGGCACCGGTCAAGATCATCGAGAAGAGGACTGTTGGCCCGTCCCTCGGTAAGGACTCCATTGACCAGGGATTACGGTCATGCATAGTAGGGAGTATCCTTGTGGTACTCTTCATGCTGTTCTATTACCGGCTTTCCGGTGCTATAGCCAACTTTGCCTTGATCTTCAATATCATCCTCCTCCTTGCCGGCATGGCTGCCTTCAAGTCCACCTTAACCCTACCCGGCATCGCCGGTATCGTTCTCACCATTGGTATGGCGGTTGACGCCAATGTCCTGATCTTCGAGCGAACGCGGGAAGAAGTCAGGGCTGGCAAGACTCCACGGGCTGCCATAGATGCGGGGTATTCCAAGGCATTAATTACTATTGTTGATGCCCAGCTCACCACCATCATTGCTGCGATCTTCCTCTTTCAGTTCGGGACCGGGCCCATCAAGGGGTTTGCCGTAACCCTGACCATCGGTCTGATTGCCAGTCTTTTTACTTCTATTTATGTCACCCGGCTGATTTTTGACTATTTCCTGATTGAAAGAAGAATCAAGAGCTTGAGTATTTAGAGAAGGGGAAAAAGATGCTTGAAATTATCAAACCAAATACTAACTTCGACTTCGTAGGAAAGATCAAGATGTTCCTCGCTCTGTCCGGTCTTCTCATTGTCATAAGTATCTTTTCCGTTATGGTAAAAGGATGGCAATTTGGGATCGATTTCTCCGGGGGAACCCTTGTCCAGGTAAAGTTCAAATCACCGGTTGAGATCTCCAGCATTAAAGCAAACCTAAAAAACGTAACAACCAGTGAGACGACCGTCCAGGGCTTCGGAGAAGAAAATGAATACATGATCAGGCTGGCTGGAATCGTCACCGATTTGGAGTCACTATCTGATAAGATTCAGTCCAGCTTGGAGCAAGGGTTTGGGAAAGGGAGCTTCGAGATCAGGCGCGTGGAAATGGTGGGGCCACGGGTTGGGAAAGATCTCCGGGATAAAGCAACCTTGGCAATAATATTCTCCCTCATCGGGATGCTTATCTACATCTGGTGGAGATTTGAACTCCGCTTCGGGGTGGGGGCGATCATTGCTCTTGCCCACGATGTAACCATCACCGTAGGCGCGCTCTCCATTACCAATAAACCGATTGACCTTACGATTATTGCTGCCCTGCTCACCATTGTAGGTTATTCGGTGAATGACACTATCATCGCCCTCTTCTTCCTCGGCGGAGGTGTAATCCACGACTTCGCCTTTGCCCTGATCATCGGTGTGATCGTTGGAACCTATTCCTCCGTCTATATCGCAACCCCTCTCGTCATCTTCTGGGAACAGGTCTTTCCCTCCAAACAAAGAAGGAGATAGGTCCCAATGATCAGTGTTGAAGAGGCTCTGAAGCTGATACTTGATACCACTCCTCTCCTGGGGATGGAGAAAGTGGATATCATCACTGCCCTCGGAAGGGTTATCGGTGAGAATATTTATTCTCCCTCTGATATCCCTCCTTTTGATAATTCAGCCATGGATGGTTACGCAGTGAAAAGCGAGGATACAAAAGGTGCATCAAAGAATCACCCTGCTGTCCTCACAGTAATTGAAGACCTCCCTGCCGGTTATGTGGCAAAAGGTAAGATCAAGAAAGGGGAGGCGATCAGGATCATGACCGGTGCACCCCTGCCTCAAGGTGCGGACAGCGTGGTTATGGTAGAGGAAACAGAAGCGTCCGGAGATAAGGTCAAAATATTCAATGAGGCTGAAACTAATCAACATATCCGGAAGGCAGGAGAGGATGTAAAAAAAGGCGAATTGGTGATACCTCAGGGAACAGTCCTGAGACCGGCAGCAATCGGAATGCTCGCTTCCTTAAAGCGGTCTTTTGTTTCTGTCTATCAGAGACCGCTTGTTTCAATTCTCTGTACCGGAGACGAACTGGTGGATGTGGATGGCGAGCTGAAGGCAGGACAGATCGTGAGCAGCAACAGCTACACCCTTGCCTCTCAGGTGAACGAGTGCGGTGGGATACTGCTCCTCCTCGGCATTGCCCGTGATAGGAAAGACGAGCTCGAACAGAAATTCCGTGAAGGGTTGCGGGCTGATGTCATCATCTCCTCAGCCGGTGTATCTGTTGGTGATTATGATCTGGTGAAGGGTGTGCTCCAGGACCTCGGTATGGAGATGAAGTTCTGGAAAGTAGCGATGCGTCCTGGCCAGCCCCTCGCCTTTGGCACCATTGGAGGAAAGCCCACCTTCGGCCTGCCAGGAAATCCCGTTTCATCCATGGTCTCTTTTGAACAGTTTGTCCGTCCCTACCTCCTCAAGATGCAGGGTCACACTCGGATCTTCAGGCCGGTGATTGAAGCAATATGGCAGGAGGAGTTTGTAAAAAAAACAGAGAGAAAATACCTCGTTCGCTGCATGGTGAGTAAAAAAGAGGGAATGTACATCGCCTCGAGTACAGGAGAGCAAGGTTCTGGCATCCTGAAATCAATGGTATTGGCAAATGGACTGGCTATCTTTCCCGAAGAAAAAGAGGTAATTAGGGCTGGAGAGAAGGTAAAAGTCCAGCTCCTCGACAGAGAGGCTGAACAGCAGGAAGTCGCAGAATACTAAAGAGGGGCGAAGGGACGAATAATGAAGGGTCGAAGGCTCGAAGGGATGAAAGATCGCAGCGAAAAATTGACCCTACGACCCTTGACCCTACGACCCTGTATTCCTGACCCTATGATCCTGCAATTTATTGCGGAGGAACTTATCATTGGTTGAACTCTTAGGAAGTCTCAGGCGTACCTGTTACTGCGGAGAAGTGGGTACCCATCAGATTGGTCAGGAGATTACCCTCATGGGATGGGTGCACCGGAGGAGGGATCACGGCGGTTTAATCTTTATTGACTTGCGAGACAGGGAAGGTCTCGTCCAGGTTGTCTTTAACCCTGAGGTTAATCAGCACGTTCTCGATAAAGCACGTTCATTACGGAGTGAATATGTAATCGCCGTCAAAGGCACGGTCTCAAAGAGACCCCCGGGAACAGAAAATCCCGAACTCAGGACCGGAGCAGTTGAAGCATTAGTTCATGAACTCTCTATCCTGAATGAATCGAAAACCCCTCCTTTCGAATTCTCTGAGAGGATCGAGATCGCAGAGAATGTCCGTCTCAAATACCGTTACCTCGATCTGAGAAGGCCTGCTTTGCAGGAACATCTCATCTTACGGCATAAAATTGTCCAGACAGTCAGGACATATCTCAATGAGGCAGGATTCCTTGAGATCGAAACTCCATTTTTAACCAAGAGCACCCCTGAAGGGGCACGGGATTATTTAGTACCGAGCAGGGTAAATCCCGGCTGTTTCTATGCCCT
>JAPLJA010000220.1 GCA_026388815.1 Pseudomonadota bacterium | reverse complement strand
TCAGAACGGACTGCCGGTAAAACAAGTGCTAAAGGTGAGCGAGGGCAGGCCCAGTGTGGTTGACCTGATCAAGAACAGGGAGATAAACCTGGTCATCAACACCCCAACCGGCAGAAAACCCAAGGTAGACGAGGCTTCCATAAGGAGCATTGCGGTGCAGTATAATATTTCTTACATCACCACCATCGCAGGCGCACATGCAGCAGTCAGCGCCATCGAATCGCTTTTAAAAGGAGAACTGCACGTCATGTCATTGCAGGAGTACCATAAATAGCTGTTAGCCATCAGCATTCGTTAGCTTTCAGCTATCAGCAATTAGCTTTCAGCTATATAATATTTAATTAATTTTAGCTGAACGCTGAAAGCTCTTTTTTTCTGATAGCTGACGGCTGAGAGCTGAAAGCTTTAAACGAAAGGAATACACAACACCATGCCGGATGAATTGAAAGAGAACTGCGGAGTCTTCGGGATATTCGGCCACAAAGACGCAGCCAGATTTGCTTATCTGGGGCTTTATGCCTTACAGCACCGGGGCCAAGAAAGCGCCGGCATTGCTATAGCAGACGGCTCTAAGATAGAGTGCTACAAAGGCATGGGGCTGGTTTCAGAGGTTTTTAATGAAGAGAAACTGGCTAAAATGAAAGGTCACCTGGCCGTTGGTCATATCCGCTATTCCACCACCGGTTCATCTGAAATCAAGAATGCACAGCCCTTAGTCGTTGATTATTTCCAGGGATCAGTTGCCATTGCCCATAACGGCAATCTTGTTAACACCCAGTCCGTGAGGAGGAAGCTTGAGGAACACGGCTCAATCTTCCAGTCAACCATGGACAGCGAGATGATTGTTCATCTTCTGGCAAAAGCACATGGGGAAAGATTTGAAGACAGGCTGATCAAAGCTCTCAAACAGGTAAAAGGAGCCTACTCTCTGGTAGTAATGAATAAAGACCAGCTGGTTGGGGTAAGGGATCCTCACGGTTTCAGACCCCTCTGTCTCGGCGTCCTTGACGGGTCCTATGTATTTTCATCAGAAACCTGCGCCCTTGACCTCATCCAGGCTGAATATCTCAGAGAGATCGAACCAGGGGAATTGGTCATCGTGGACAGGAAAGGGCTTCGATCGCTTAAACCCTTTCCCAGAACCCGTCCAGCTCAGTGTATCTTCGAATATATATACTTTGCCCGTCCGGACAGCCTGGCTTTTGGAAAAAGTGTCTACAGTATCAGAAAGAACCTGGGAAGAGAGTTGGCAAAGGAATCTCCCGTAGACGCAGATATTGTAGTTCCGATGCCTGACTCAGGCAACTGTGCTGCACTGGGGTTTTTTGAAGTCTCCGGGATACCGTTTGAAATGGGATTCATCAGAAACCATTACGTGGGGAGAACCTTTATTCAGCCCTCTCAACCCGTGAGAGATCTTGGCGTAAAGATAAAAATCAATCCGGTGCGCGATGTCATCAAGGGGAAACGGGTGGTTGTGATTGAAGACTCTATCGTCCGTGGTACTACCAGCCGTACCAGGATGAAAAACCTGAGAGAGGCAGGTGCCAAAGAGGTTCATATGCGGGTAAGCTGTCCCCCTCACCGCTACCCGTGCTTTTACGGCATTGACTTTCCCACCCGCGAGGAGCTGATCGCCTCCTCTCATTCTACGGAAGAAATCAGGAAATACCTCGGCCTTGACAGCCTGGGATACCTGAGCATGGAAGGGATGATCAAGTCCATGCCCTTCAGAAAGAATGAATTCTGCCTTTCCTGCTTTGACGGGAATTATCCTGTTCCGTGCAGAGAAAAGCCTGTCCTCAAGTGTTTCTGAAGATCCTTTTCTCTATCTCTCTTTTCCCCTGAAGCAAACAGGAAGGCTGTATCTCAAGGGTAATGGTGTGGTCATACCCGGTATCCAGGAGCCTGCTTAGGATTTTGGAATAATCTATGATCCCTTCACCGATAGGCAGGTGCAGGTCATCAACCGGTGAATTGCCGCCCCGGTTGTCATGGGCATGGACATGCCTGATCCTCTCCGGGTAGTCCTGGATAAACCCGTAGGCGGTATTCCGCTCGGTCAACAGCTCACCATGACCGATATCCAGCGTAAACCCCAGGTGGGGAAGCTTTTCAAACGTGGCACCAAAGTCTTTTGATGTCTCGCTCAAATTCTCGATAGATAAAACAACCCCTTTCGAGGTGGCGTAGTCTGTCATTTCCTTCAAGAGATCAATTTTCTGGATGATAATTCCTTTCTGGATAAACCGCTTATCAAGCCAGAAATGAATGGTGAAGAGGCTGACCCCCAGTCTCTGCGCCCAGTCGCTGAGTGTGCTGATTTTGGGCAGCATGCTTTTCTTCAGCTCACTGACATCCCAGGGGTTTCCTTCTTCCGGACCGTGAGCAAGGTAGAACATCTGATAATCATTCTTCATTTCGACCAAGCGGGAAAAATCTCTTTCAACCTGTTCGGGGTCGATGAGGCTGATCTCGGCAAAGGGCAGTTTCATTGCCCCGATTTCTGCAATGTCTTCTAAGCTGTGTGCCCTGCCGCCAATGAGCATAAAATATTGATTGAGAATACAGAATACAGGAGTCAGAAGTCAGAAGTTATTTTATTCTGAATTCTGGCTTCTGACTTCTGAATTCCTATTCAGACATTTGTTGCAAACTCTTCCTTATCTGAAGCATTCAAAACCTGCTCTGCCGCAGCAGAAAGGACAGTGTCGTGGTCATGGTTCAGTGCAAAGACCCGGAAGTGTATCATCTTGGCAGGTATGAATTTGAAAATCTCCCGCAATGGCTCCGGGGAAGTGATACCGTTTGAAGGATTGTAGATGTTAATCCGCTTCTCACTTTCCGCTACAGGGTTTAAAGGCCGCGGGTCCTGCGTGGCAAGGTCCACAAGAAACTTTACTCTCTTGTATTTGCCAGGCAGCCGTTCACGGATCGCCCTTTCATAATCCGACGCATGGGAAAAACCGATGCCTTTCAGCGCAATATCAATGGTAAGCTCGGTTGAATACGCCATCCTCCACTTCACTTCCCGCGAGATAATTTTACCCCATTCCTTGCCCAGGGCTCGCTTGTTTCTGTCCTTTGAGCGTGCCCATTTCTCCACTTCCTGAAAAAGGTACCATTCATTCAAGCCGAGGTATTTATCCAGTTCCACAACCGGGTTATAAGGGAAAAGGAGCTTCATGGTATCTTCAAATATTTCCTGCATATGGAGGTCAATAGCCCGGGTGGTACGATGATAGTAGATATTCGAGTAAAGATTCAAACGGGCATTCAGAAACCGGGTAAAGGCAGAAATGCCTGCCTGATGGAGGGTGAGCCCGTTATCGGTAAAAAAGGAATAATAGAGGAGCCTCTTGATATCCACAATGTCAATCGAAAACCCGGTCATGTAGGCATCTCTCTGGACATAGTCCAGATTGTCCACCGTATAGATTCCGGAAAAGAGCTGCCGGCTGAATTTGAGCCAGGTTGGATGCCGGTATTCCGTGTCCTCAGGCTTCCGGATCAGGAAGGCAATCTGTCTTGAATCAAGCTTTTCACCTGGTTCAAAAGGTCCGTTCGGGCTTCTTTTGATATCTCTGATCATCTTTCCCAGTTTTTTAATCACAATTTCCTGTCCCAATATTTCATGGCTGAGATGGTATTTGCTCAAAAAGTTTGTATCAAAAAAGTGTCCGTAGGGACCATGTCCAACGTCGTGGAGAAGCCCTGCAATTCGAAATAGTTCTTCAAAGCAGCAGCGGGACGGAATATCCGGACATACCTGTTTGAGGCTTGGATACATGTGAAGGGCAAAGTCACCAGACACATGCATGACACCGAGGGAATGCTGAAAACGGCTGTGCTCAGCAGAGGGATAGACCCAGCGCGCACTCTGGAGCTGATGTATCCTGCGGAGCCTCTGCATCCAGGGATTATCGATGATGTCCTTCTCCGTTATCTCGGAGAGTTCACCGTTCTTAGGAACCGTGAAAGATATGTAGTTATAAATGGGGTCTGCAATCAGGGCAATGCCCTGGTAGGTAGTGGGGAACTGCTCTCTGCGCTTCATGACAGGTGATAATTATCCCAAGAAACATGCAGGGTCAAGTAAATTAAAACAATTAAGAATTAAAAATGAAGAGTGAAGAATTTAATTAAAATAATTCTTCATTCTTAATTCTTAATTTTTAATTTTTAATTTTTACACCAGCAGCGGTTGGTTCACCTTCGACCTCGACTCCCCTGCACTGGTAATCCGGATAGCAGGCAGGTCTTTCACCGGGCATTTGTACTCGCAGATACCGCACCCAATGCAGAGTTCCGGATCAACAACTGGCTGTTTTACGCTCAACCTGCCCCCTCCCCTGTCTCCTATCTCTTTTTCGTGAAACCAGATTGCCTTTTTTGGTGTCGGACAGTGTTCCTCGCATACAATACAGCTCTTCCCGAAGCCATACGGAAGGCATCTGCTCTGGTCAATGAAGGCAAGGCCGATCTTTACTTTTGTCTTTTCACCAGTTGACAGTTTTTTGATTGCACCGGTTGGGCATACTTGCCCGCACAGGGTGCAGTTGTACGAGCAGTAGCCGATCCGGGGCACAAGGCGGGGTGACCATATTCCCTCAACACCTGCCTCAAACAGAGTTGGCTGAAGCCCGTTAGTAAGACATACCTTCATGCACTCCCCGCACTTCACACACCGCCTGAGAAACTCTTTTTCCTCTAAGGAGCCGGGGGGGCGGATGAGCTCAGGCTTCAAAGTCTTTTCTGAAGGACTTATCCTCAGGAGGGGAACAGCGACAATCCCTGAAGAAAGGGAAATGAGAAGAGCCCTCTTTCTCAAATCAGGTTGCTGTATTCCGGGGATTAATCCTTTTGAAAACGTTACCTGGAGAGCCTTAACGGGGCATGAAGAAACACAATTCCCGCAGAGGAGACATTCACTTTTCTTCCATCCTTCTTCCCTGTCAGCATTCAGCCCTCCCTGACAGTTGGAAAGACATTTTTCACATCTGTTGCATGTGTCGTTCAGCTCTATCCTGAGCGGACTGAGGGAGGAGCATATTCCAAGGCATGCACCGAGCGGGCAGAGATACCTGCAGAAAAAACGGCCCCGATAGAGGTTCATGAGGAGTGCGGCGATGAAGATCATCGCAATGAATAAGCTCTGGTAATAATATGGCTGACTGAGGGAGAGGACGATGTTCCTGCTGCGTGAGTAGATAAAATCTACTTTGTCATTGAGCCAGAAGATACCTGTTGCTGATAACCCATCAAGGATAGAGGTTACCACATACTGAAACGCAGGGTATATACTGACGGAAAAAGAGCGGATGAGAAGTGAGAGAGGGTCGAAGATACCGGAAATCTGAAGACTAAATAGGGACGTTGTCAGAAGGAATATGAGCAGGTAATATTTGAATCTGTAAGTTAAAAATAGTTTTGGGTTCCGGGTTTGCATTTCCGCTGTATATTCCGCACTCCGCACTCTGCACTCCGCACTTCTTTTTGATCCTATCCATTGGTTTATTGTCCCGAGGGGACAGATCCATCCACAGAAAATTCTCCCGAGCAAAAGAGTAACGATCAGAGTAACCAGAGACAGAAAAAGTGCCGGGGGAAGCAGGCGGAGGGCACCGCGGAGAGAAAACAGGGTTGAGAAAAAAATAAAGGGATCGAGATCGAGGAATGCCTTTACGGGATAGGCTATGAGATTGTTTTTATCATAGGTGGTTTTAAAAAAAAGGAAAATAAAGAGAAGGATAAAAAGGAGCTGGCTGAAGATACGGTATTTTCTCATAAAAAAGCTTTCAGCGTTCAGCCATCAGCGATCAGCTAAAACTTACTAAGTCACGGCTGAAAGCTGAAGGCTGATAGCTGAGAGCTAACTGCTCATCAAAGTTCGATAGACTTAAAACGAAGTTTTTTATAGTCAATGGTCCCCTTCCCCATTTTCTCAGCGATCCTCAGAAATCCCAGTTCTTCACCTTTGATGCCAAAAAAGGATGCGCCCAGTGAATCTACGGCAACCTGATCTATACCGGCAACCACGACAT
Organism: Pseudomonadota bacterium; assembly: GCA_026388815.1. Classification (GTDB taxonomy): domain Bacteria; phylum Desulfobacterota; class WTBG01; order JAPLJA01; family JAPLJA01; genus JAPLJA01. Next base: position 8,173 of record JAPLJA010000220.1, on the reverse strand, counting down.
CCATCTTTTTCACATCATGCACATTACCGCCTGACGGCCCGTTCCTCAGCAGTATCCTCGTGGCATCCAGGATGGTGAGAGATGGCTTGATAAGGAGGGTGAGGTCAGCAAGAGACTGATCGATCTTCTGGTGGATAAGAGAACGGTTGCCTCCCATAACACCCATCCAGTTCTTCAGAGCAAGTGTGACGCGAGTCAGCGAATGGTGTTTGGCAACCGGTACATTAATTACCTTATCAGCCTCCAGGACTTCCGTGTACATTGGCCATTTCTTAAGGATTTCTCCTCCAATGTTAACCTCCCTGAATTTCCTTTCGTCAACGTAATAAATCTCACCCCCGGCTGATCTTACTGCGTTCTCAATGCCGCTCTGGGCGTAGCATCTCCGCGGATCGTCACAGGGCCTGTCAAAGACCTTAACCTTCTTTGCACCGGCATCAATACACATCCTCACCACGGTTTCAACCACTTCCGGATTGGTATTCGCTCCCTGCTCTGGAAGCCTGTCCCAGCCGATATTCGGCTTCACCACCACAATATCGCCGCGTGATACAAACCTATCCATGCCACCCATTGAAACGAGGGCTTTCTGCACAAGGGCCTTTGGCGTACCACCCTTCACCATTACCAGGTCTGGAATATCTTCCTTGGCTCCAAGGAGCGGCAGTCCTTTAAACGGATTGACAATGACTGACAATGCTGCACCACTTGTAACAAGTAGTGACTTGATGAATTCTCTCCGGTCTATACTGTCAAGCATTGAACCACCTGGTGTAAAGTTTCGAGTTTTGTAGAGGTGTATTTCAATACGCCCTTCCTTATGATTTTGCGTTTGTTTTAAGAATCCTGGTTCTATTCTCCATTCTCTGGATGAGATTCTTCAGCTCAAGCTGAAGTGAGCCGAGGCTTTCCGCCTTTTTCTGGCTTAATTTCACCAGCTCCCCTTTCCAGAATGTAAGTTCGTTCAGCTCGCGCTCTGCCAGTTCTTTCTCGACCTTCTTCTTAAGTTCTGCAATGAAAGCCTTTTCATCAAGCATTCTGTCCCCCTGTCTCATGTAGGGGCGAACCGCCGGCTCGCCCCTACAGCCCCTACAGTTTATACCCGATCTTGCGCAGGAATTCTCTCCGCCTGCTTACGTTCTCCTTTCCTTCCACCCCCTTAGGGCCCATCCCGTCAATTACACCCATGACACCTCTGCCCGTACTCAGCTCTGCAACAATTACCTCCACAGGATTGGCAGTGGCGCAGTATATGGTACAGACCTCGGGGCAGTGTTTTATTGCATTCAGGACATTTATTGGGTAGGCATCTTTGATAAGGATTACAAAGGTATGACCTGCGCCTATTTCCATGGCATTACTGGTAGCCGCCTCTTTCAACTTTTCCTCATTTCCTTCAACACGGATAAGGCAGGGATCAGATGCCTCACAGAAGGCTAAACCGAACTTGGCCTGTGGAACAGAATTCACCATCACTTCATAGAGGTCCTCAGCAGTCTTGATGAAATGAGCATGCCCAATGATAATGTTACATCCATCAGGAATTTCCATTTTGATTGTTTTGATCTCCATGAATACCTCCATCTCAAAAGTTTCGGTTTTTGGGTTTCGAGTTCCGGGTTAATAATTATCACCCTTTCTTTTGATCAATCTTCTTACCATAGACATAGGCATCGATTATCCCGTAAATCCAGATAACGAGGAAAAGCAGCATAAGCATCACGATGATACCTGCGTTTTTCTGCTGGACCTGAGCGGCAAGCTGGACAATATTGTCTGCGCTCATCTTATCTTGCCCGGTGGATGAGATGATACTCAGGACATCTCTGCATATCTTGATAATAAACGCAGTGAATGAAACCAGCACAACGACTATCATGATTATTCCTTTTACGTATTGACGATTGTTGAGTTGCCCAGCGCCAGGTATGACCAGGGCAGAAAGCAGTAGAGAAGTAAGAGCCTTTTTCATCTCTGTCCCTCAATATAAAAACATAAACCAGAAACTCTTTAACCCGAAACCCGAAACTCTAACTACTGCATCTCCCTCCGATAACCTTGATGGGAATTTTAATGGAATTCGCCGTTTCCGGGTCTGAGGCAATCCTCTCTGCCAGAGGGTCAAGCTGCTTTTCCTTCATACCCATCTTTTTAGCTATGATCCTTATGCTGGCGAGTATGTCTTCCTTTTTTGTGAGCCTCTCGGCTTTTCCCTCGACGATTACCGCCTTCCATGATCGGTAGCTTTTATCAGCATTGCATATCTTGAAAACGACGTTCGGGTTTTTCTTGATACACCGTGCCATCCTTCCGCCCGGCATGGAACCACAGTGAATATACTCTCCATCGCTGGCATAGGTAACTTCTATGGCATACGGTTTGTCACCATCCACGCCGATCAAGGTTCCCCAAGTCCATTCTTCGATGAAATCCCTTATTTCTTTCTCAGTCATGTCCAGGTATTTTCACCTCAACGAGGTCATTTACCTCCCGTCCGATAAGCGCCCGGGCAAGAGGTGAATTCACGGAAATCTTACCCATTTTTACATCTGACTCATCAGCTCCTACTATGCGGTAGGTTATCTCATCGCCACTTCCCTCGTCTTTCAGTTGAACTGACACACCGAAAACTACCCTGCTGGTATCAATATCTGAAGACTCGATTATTTGTGCTTTTGCAATTTTATCCTCAGTTTCCCCGATCTTCTTTTCCAGCATGCCCTGTTTTTCCTTGGCTGCGTCATATTCTGCATTTTCGCTTAAGTCACCATGACTCCGGGCCTCAGCAATTTCCTTTATGATCTTAGGCCTCTCAACTTCCTTCAGCCGCTTCAGCTCCTTCAATAAAGACTCATACCCTTCCCGGGTCATGGGAACTTTACCGGTCATACTATCCCTCCCTGTCTATCCTTCTACAAGTAGTTTTTGAATGGTATTATAAAAAGTAAAAGTTTTTCTATAAACACATAATTGAGCATGACCTGATTGTCAAGGATTTAGATGCAAAATTTATCGTTGGGTCATGGTAATGAATGAAAAAGAGCCTGCATCTCTGCAAGCCCTCTATTTTTCTGGTAGCGGGGATTGGATTTGAACCAATGACCTTCGGGTTATGAGCCCGACGAGCTACCAGCCTGCTCCACCCCGCAATTGTGAGTTAACTATAGTGAACAGCCGCTTTATTGTCAAGCCTTTATGCGAGATTTCATGGAATTTTTCACTCGATGAGCTTCTTCAGCGCATCCACGATGTATTCTGGTATCCTGACTATTTTCCCGTCTTCTTTATTGAGAAAGGCATGTACGGTATAACCCTCTGCCAGTTTCAAACCATCTTTCTTCTGTATAACACTGTACTCAAACCTGATAGTTGCCCGTTTAAACACTGACACCCGCGTATCAATGAGAAGGATTTCGTCATACCGGGCAGGTTTAATGAATTTACAATATGCTTCGACCACAGGTGTAACAAACCCCCGGGCATCAAGCTCCTTGTACGGAATGCCCAGACTGCGGAAAAATTCTGTCCTGCCTATTTCAAACCATTCAAAATAATTTGCATAGTAAACGACACCCATTGCATCCGTATCGGAAAAGGTCACCCGGTATTCAGTAGCGATCGATTTCATGGCAACTCACTTTCTCCTGAGGAAATAATCCATCAGCTCATAGCCTTTCGGGATAAATATCTGGCTTTGAGAGGCTGATAACTCATCGAAACCGACTCCTTTGCGAGGTTTCTCCTGCTCATCTTCAGAACGGAAGATGGCAAAAGGGACCGCTTCAGATGTATGGGTCCTCTTTATGATCGGTGTTGGGTGGTCAGGAAGAACCATGACACTGTAGTCTTTAAACTTCTTGATCCCCTGGAGAACGGTCTTCACTACCTTCGCATCGAAATCTTCGATTGCCTGGATCTTGGCTTTCAGGTCACCGTTATGTGCCGCTTCATCCGGAGCCTCTACGTGGACGTAGACAAAATCAAGATGGTTCAGCGCTTCCAGGGCATGCTCTGCCTTACCCAGATAATTCGTGTCAAGATAACCTGTGATACCGGGCACATGAATGGTCTCAAGCCCGATGGTAATTCCGATTCCCCTGAGTAGGTCAACTGCAGAGATCACTCCTCCCTGTAAACCATACTTATCTCTGAAAGAGGGCATGGGAATCGCCCTTCCCTGTCCCCAGAGCCAGATAGAGCTTACAGGCTTTTGTGATTGTGCTTTTCTTTCACGGTTTACCGAACTCTCCCTAAGAATCTTCTGGGATTCATTTATGAGTTTGATGAGAAGATCGGCTCCCTCCCCTTTTGGGAGGTATTCGCTGATCTCCTTGCCAATTATGTCATGAGGAGGAGTTGTCTCCATACCATACTCCCCTCCTGACCATACCATGAGATGGCGATAGCTTCTTCGATAATCTTCCGTGCTTCATCGGTTTTGATATGGCCGGCACTGTAATCATCCATGATAACCTTTTCCCCCTGCCGGGAGAAAGTTACCAGATTGCACCGGAAAGCCACATCGTGTGGCCCGAGTTTTACACCGATGCTCGCTGCCTCCAGGGCAGCCCTGCCCGGATAATACACTGCCGGGTCATATCCCATGACACTCAGGTTAGCCACGTCGCTTCCCGGTGTAAAGCCCGGGGGAATGGTTGACGCTAAACCTATCGTCCCTCTCTGTGCCATTGAATCCATGGCAGGAATGTTCGCAATCTGCAACGGTGTCTTGCCACCCAGCTTAGCGACTGGGTAATCAGCCATCCCATCGCCTAAAAGTACAATGAACTTCACCAAAAGCCTCCTTTATTCATTCCGCAATCCGAAATCCAAATTCCGCATTCTGAATAGTGCGCCATATTCTGACTGAAAAGGATACTGTTGTCAATTCATGGGAAAAAGCTGTCAGCTTTCAGCGATCAGCTGTCAGCTTTAAGCTTTTAAAAGCATAAGCTTTTAAAAGCCCTTGCCTTTTTAACAAGATAGGGTTAAAAAGTAGCCTGCGCTAACATAACATTATAATAAATCGTGAACCCCGAAACCAGAAACTTTAATCCATGAACATTCCTTTCACAGAGGCTTTGATCCTCGGAGCTGTCCAGGGATTAACCGAATTTCTCCCCGTAAGCAGTTCTGCCCACCTTGTATTCTTCCAAAACCTTTTCGGCTTGAAGGAGCCGATACTTTTTTTTGATATCTGCCTGCATCTCGGCACCCTGCTGGCGGTCGTCCTGTTTCTCAAAGATGACCTGAAAGCCATCATCCTTGAACTCTTAACACTATGTAACCCTAAAACCGGCATGTCATTCAAACAACGATGGATCTTTCTTAACTATGCCCGGTTTGCTCTTCTCGCTCTGATTGCTACTGTTCCAACTGCTCTGATAGGCTTTTTGTTTAAAGATCAATTTGAATCCCTTTTCTCTTCTGTTCCTGCTGTGGGTTCACTGCTTATTGTCACCGGCATCATCCTTTATTTTACAAAAATAGTAAAAAACCCACAGAAGGGGATTGAAGGGATTTCGATTCTTGATGCTTTCATCATTGGTTGTGCTCAGGGATTGTCTATTGCACCGGGGATTTCCCGTTCAGGCACCACTATTTCCTTTGGCATCTTCCGGGGCATCCATCAGGATGTGGCTGCGAGGTTTTCTTTCCTCCTCTCCCTTCCTGTCATCCTGGGCGCAGCAGTCATGAAGTTTGATTCCCATCTCAGTTTGAACGGGGTTATCCTCCCCTATCTCGGAGGTACTCTTGTGGCAGCAATCACAGGTTACCTCTCCCTCATACTTTTAAGCTCAATGATAAGAAAAGGACACCTCTCCTATTTTTCTCCTTACTGCATTTTTGCGGGCTTCCTTGCCCTTGCATCTGCACTCTTTTAAGAGGAGGAATCCCCCATGAAAGAATTTGCCATCGGGATTGATCTGGGAGGAACGAACACCCGTATTGCGCTTATAAACAGGAAAGGGGAAATCTTATCTTTCGAAGAATTCCCTACTCATCCTGACCAGCAGGGGGAATCAGTCCTCCGTGAAGTTTCCCTCCAGATCAATGCCATCCTTAAGAAACTGAAATGCCCAAAAGAGAATGTCGGAGGGATTGGTCTTGGCTGTGCCGGTATCCTCTCTCCTCAGAAGGGAATCCTCTATTTCTCTCCCAACCTTCCTGCCCTTTCCAATCTCCCCATAGGAAAACTGCTGGTGAAAGAGGCCGGTTTAAAAACCCTCCTGGAAAATGATGCCAACGCTGCTGCTCTTGGCGAGCACTGGCTTGGTGCTGGCAAAGGGATTAATAACATTATTCTTGTCACTCTCGGTACTGGCATTGGATCGGGCATCATCCTCAACGGTCAGATATGGCATGGAGCAAACGGTTTTGCCGGTGAGTTCGGTCATACTACCCTGTTCCCTGATGGTATTCCCTGCAAGTGCGGAAAGAAAGGCTGTGTTGAAGTCTACTGTTCTGCCCCGGCCATTGTTCGCTTCGCCCGCAAGAAACTCGAAGAAGGGAATAATTCTTCTTTACGTGATGAGGGGAGGCCCCTTACTTCGCGTATAATCTTCGAACATGCAGCTAACGGTGATAAGCTCTCTCTTGATGTTTTCCGGCAGGCAGGAACCTATCTCGGGATTGCCCTTTCCAATGTATTCAATCTCCTCGATCTGGAAATAGCTATCCTGGGTGGAAAGGTTTCTGAGGCAGGCGACTTTATCCTGAAACCTGTCAGGGAAAAAGTAAAGCGGATGGCCATTTCATCTCCTTACTACCATCCTCAGGTGCTGAAGGCCAAACTGGGAGATAACGCCGGGGTGCTCGGCGCTGCCAGACTTGTGTTTAAGAATGCGGAATGCTGATTGCGGAATTAAAAATATGAATTAGGCTTGACCTTTCACCTTACACCTTATCCAACTCGAAACTCTCTAACTGTTATCCAGAATCCCTTGGATAACGTGATAGACTGTTTCCACCCTGATATTTTCAAGACATCTCTGCCTGGCACATGCTTTAAATGTTTCCTGACTGCACGGGGAACAATCTACTGTTTCAGTAATGATATGGACATTCCCGCCTCGTGGTCCCCATACACCAGGATCGGTGGGACCGAATAGGGCAACCGTGGGTGTTCCAACTGCCGCAGAGAGGTGCGTGATACCCGAATCACTGCCTGCAAAACATTTTCCACGTTTCAGAATCGCCGCAAGAGTCCGCAAAGATGGTGAAACAATACGTACGGTACTGCCACTGTTGAAATGTCTGTAAAATTCTTCGACCTGAGCGCCGTCTGCCGGCCCCTCGATTATCACGATTTTCATGTTCAATCTATCTTGGAGGTATTGTGCCAACAGAGCAAAACTGACAGGAGACCAGGATTTTTTTATACTTCCGCTCCCTGGATGGAGGAAGATTATTCGATCATTCATTTCCAGATTATGGCTGAGGAGCACCTCATCTGCCAATCTCGCATCCTCATGTGCAATGTGAATAAGGGGCGTTCTTTCTTTAACCTCAATCCCTGCTGATGAAAGAACAGAGGCTTGATGATCAGTCGCGTGAATGTCCCTGTCCGGAGAGGTATCGATCCTTAAGATTTCAGTTATCCCGGCCATTTTCATGCCGTTCAGAAGGGCTTCCTCTGCTTTCTCGCCAAAGATGATTACCTTTTCAAACTTTCCAAGATACTGACTCAGCTTTTTAGGGGGATCAGGTTTTGTTGTATAGAAAGAAGATAAACCTGGCATGTCGATGGAAACTATCTGTTCCGGCTCCACCGGTAAGAGTTCCAGACGTGATGGATGACCCATGATATGGAAGGACAGGTGAGGAAAATATTCCCGGATCGCAGTGATCGCTGGAAGGGAAAGGATAAGGTCCCCGATTGCCCCCTGGTGGATGATGAGAATCTTACCGCTCATCACACTGCTCAAAATAAATCCGAAATCCTAATATTGAAATTCGAAACAAATTCAAAATTCAAATTCTAAAACCCTTAAACATTTTTGTTTTGATCATTTGGATTTTGAACATTTGATATTGTTTCGGATTTAGGATTTCGCAATTCGTGCTTCTCTTTCAGATATCCTTCAATCCTCCTCATCGCCTCTGCAATATTCTCCAGGGAATTTGCATAAGAAAAACGGATGTACCCTTCTCCATTTTTGCCAAAATCAAC
>JAPLJA010000196.1 GCA_026388815.1 Pseudomonadota bacterium | reverse complement strand
ACAAAGTAAAAAAGCTCTTCGAAAAATTCCCGGGATATACAAGGAAATATTTGGATAGGATTATTTCCCTTTGAATATTTGGTATCGATGACAGAAACGTTATTTACATTCATTGATAGTTATCAAAACTTTATCAGAGTGTGGAAAGACCATGTACCGGCATATATCTATGATCATGAACAGCCGGTGATGTTTGATCCCGGTGTCTCTGCCTTTGGCCCTCTGTATTACCGGAAACTGCTTGAGACGGTAAGCGGCCGGACAGATAATCTGTTCCTCCTCTTAACCCACTCACACTTTGATCACTGCGGTGCAGTACCCTATCTCCTCCGGAAGTTCCCCGATGCAAAGGTGGGTGCAAGCATCAAGGCGGCAGAGGTTCTCCAGAAGCAGAGCGCAATAGCCCTGATACGTCGCCTCAACGCAGAATATGAAAAAGAGATGGCAGAAGAGCTGAAAGGAGAAGATACCTCGTTCTCTGCAATCACCGTTGATCTACAGCTTAAAGAAGGGGACAAGGTTGAAGTGCAGGGAGGAAAATCCTTTCAGGTGTTTGAAACACCGGGACATACGAGAGACTGCCTGAGTTATTTCTTTCCTGATTCCGGTGTTCTCTTAGCAGGGGAAGCTACCGGAGTCCCTGAAGGCGATTTCATCCACAGCGCATTCCTTGCGAGCTATGAAGATTATGTTACCTCTATAGAGAAACTCCGCACATTAAATGCAGAGGCACTCTGTATAGCCCATGTGGGAATCCTTACAGGCAGGGAAAATGTTCAGGTATACCTATCACAATCGCTTCAGGCTACCAAGGAATACAGGGAAAAGATAGAAAGGTATCTTGAAAAGTTTCAGGGAGACAGAGAAAAAGTAGTGGAAACAATAACGGCTGAGGAATACGATTTAACTCCTGATCATATCATTAAGAGGACACCGTTCATGATCAACCTACAGGCGAAGGTGAATGTGGTGTATAAGTTGTTAGGGACATAAACAGGAGAGGCGAACTGGCGGCTCGCCCTTACGAAAATTGATAAATATGAACCCGTCCCCAATTTCCTGTATTTCCTCTCACTCATCTTTCCAATCTCACCCGGTCAGCCAGTCTCGGACATCTCCATTTCTCTATGCTCTGGGCATGTATCTATCTCCTGCTCTTAAGCCTGATCTTTTTGCCTCTCGCTATAGTAAAAATGCGCAGGAGATTGATTAAGCAGAGGGGCCATTGAATTAGGGCAGACACGCAGGTCTGCCCCTACCCTATTTGGAACATTGTTTTAAAATTGCTTCTCCGAATTGTAAGCAATCTTTCCGCTTCAGACGGTCATAATCCTTAAAGGGACTGCTGACTCTCTTGTAATACTCCTCCATGTGTTTCAATACTTCGGTGTCAAACAACTTTTTAGTCATTCGGCCCGGAAAAGATTTTCTTACCACAGGATTACTTCCGCACAGTTTGGCAATCGTATCGAGATACTCGTTGGCGATTTCGGTTCCGCCCGCACCACAGACAACAAAGATAGCCCTGACTTTCCCTGAGATTTTGGCGCCATTTTGAGCAAGGAACGTTTCCAGCGGCGGAGCTACCTTGCCATCGTAAATTCCGGAGCCGACAATCAGATTGTCAAAAACCGAAAGATCAGGGTTTTCTCTCGCATCAAACACCTCGGAGATACCCCCCATGCCTTCGGAAATCCATAGGGCAGCGTCGCGGGTGCTGCCGTAGAGGCTGCCAAAAAGGATAGCCCATTTCCCCGGTCCTGCGTTGGGGTAGAACTTTAACGGATACGCTTTGGAAGCCAGAAAAACTATCCCACTGCCGAGAAAAACTGCCTTCATAAAATCTCTTCGCTTCATCTTTACCTCCTGCTCTTTATTGAATAAGCATTCCCTTTGCCGCGGTAAAAGTATAGGAAGGTTGGTTTTCTATGTCAACGGATAGCTTTCCTATTTCCCTTCATGAAAATGTACAGTGTCTCTGAAATCTGTAGAGGCAAAGGTGAATGCTATCTCCAAATTATCATGAGTGTAAACGGTAGGGGCGAGTTGGTAGTTCGCCCCTACTCTTCAGAATGGGTATTCCGCAGGCCTTTTCAAAAAATTTATCCATGACTGCTTGTGAACTGGCTTCTTTGACAGGAGATAGTTCTCCGTCAAAATTTTCCCTTACGCTGAAAAACGACTTCTCTTCCAGAACATGCAGGACTAAATCCATCCATGCCGAAGAATCCTTCTTTTCTTGCATTATCTGCCTGAGTTCCTTCCACGATATTCCCTCTTCCACTTCCCTTCTGTCCATTTTCCCTTTGATGAAATTTATGAGTCTGGCCAGGCGGAGAAGTGTGACGAGGTCAAGCCGTTTGAACTCCGCCGTCTCAATGGGAAGGGCGCTCGAACGCCATTGAGATGGATGAAGAGGCAGGATGTTATCCGTTTTACACATTTCAAAGAGTGGCGTTCCCGGTACTGGATAATAGATACTCGGGCCTATGAGCACCCTTTTCCCCGTGAGGTAAACCAGGGTGTCCACCATCTCGTTGATGGTCTGGCCAGGAATCCCGAAAATGGCATAGGCAGTCACCTGAAAACCGATCTCTTCCGCTTCCCTGGAGAGCAGGTCAAAATCAACAGTTGACGAGGGTCTTCCCATCCTCTCTTTAAAGGAGATGTCGGTGCTCACGTACGAGAGTCCGATCGAATGGAAACCTGCACGCTTCATCAGTTTTAAAATCTCACTGTTAAGCGACGCAAAAGATATGCCGTTCATGGCATAGAGCTTAAGGAACCCTTCTCCAAAGGTATCAATGATGAGTTCCATCAACCGTTTTGTCCGGGCCTGGTCAAAGGTGAAATTATCGTCTTCCACATCAAAGGCTGTAATGCCATGGCGTTTATAACAGTCAAACATCTCTTCAAGAACGGCTTCCGGAGACCTTTTCCTAAATGAGCTTCCCATCACCAGATGTGATGAACAGTAGGCACATCCATGCGGACATCCCCTGCTGGTTATGATCATGGTGGATCGCTTTCTCCTGATACGATACTGATCCGG
>JAPLJA010000002.1 GCA_026388815.1 Pseudomonadota bacterium | reverse complement strand
CATCCCGAATAGTGTCTGCGCTTGCAAGACCGCACGACAGGACAAGCACCAAAAGGATTCGCAACATGGATGTCATATCGGATCACTATCAGTCCCGTTCGCTGCAATCCAGTTTTCGTGAACCGCGCAGCATCTCAGTTGGAATCCAAAGGCACGTCTTTGTGGTGACGTTGCCGTGATTTGGGTTGATGCGTGGAGGGGAGGCAGTATGCGGTGGGAGTTTCTAGATCAATACGCGCACGCGAGGGGAGAGTTGTGCAATAATTCCATGAGACACGAGGAAGAATGGGCAATTTATTAGGTCTTGCATACAACACGGGGCAATTGTAAACAGAGTGAGACATTATAGCACGTGCCTTAAATATTGCCTTAAATAAGGCATCAATTGCGCGATTGGAATTCGCAAATAATGCACTTTCAACGTCCTCATAGCTCAAGTGGATAGAGCAGGGCTATCTATCCTATGCCTATATAACCCCCTGTTCCCTCTATAGATAACAACTCTGGACTTGTAAAACAAAGCTGCATGCCTTAAAAAATGCCTTAACTAATTTCAATGAGTTATGGCAACTATTTATCAAGTTTCACAGTCACCTAATTGGATTTGTCAATTCAGGGATGCAAGTGGGAAAAGGGTGACTCGCAGCACAAGGCAAACGAACCGCAACAAAGCGCAAAAAGTAGTGGAAGCATGGGAGAATGCATCAGGTCTTGCATGTAAACATGAACTCACACGAGCGGCTGCGACAAAAATTTTGGATGAGCTTATGCGGCAAACTGGGCTTGGCACATTCCACGAGGAGAGCATTACATCCTTCCTGCGTGGTTGGCTCAAGGGACGCAGTGAAATTGGACGATCCATTGCGACTACAAAGCGATACAACTCGCAGATCGAGGGTTTACTGGCTTTTCTTGGGCCGAAAAGAGCGGAGGGAAGCATCGCTAGTCTTACGGCATCAGAGCTTGAGGCTTGGAGAAATGCAGAGATTGAGTCAGGGAAGGGAGCAACGACAGCTAACTTTGGTGTGGCCACTATCCGTGCCGCGCTGGAAGCGGCAAAGAGAAAGGGATTCGTACTTTCCAATCAAGCCGATGCGGTAGAAAAAATCCAAACCAAGTCCGAGGAGAAAGAACCTTTTACTGCCGATGAAATGGTAACTTTGATGAAGATCGCACCGAAGGAATGGAGGGGCATGATTGCTATTGGAGCGCACCTTGGTTTACGAATTCAAGATGCAGCTGACATGGTCTGGGAAGCTATAGACATTGCGTCAGCGACAATGACTTTTTGGCCAAGTAAGACTGAATCAAGATCACCCAAGGCTCTAGTTGTTGCGATGCACGATGAACTTGTTGAAGTCCTACGCGAGTTGCCACAGGGTGTTGGAAAGGCCCCATTGTTTCCATCCCTTTGCGGCAAGAAACCCGGCAGTGGAGGTGGTCTTTCTAATCAATTTAAGGCTCTCATGGAGCGGGCTGGAGTTGTTGTTAAACTTGGTAAGGAGAAAAAGGGGAAGGGCAGACAGACACAAAGCAAGGGATTTCACAGCTTCAGGCACACGATGATCTCACGCATGGCTGACGAGGCTGTTCCGGCAGATGTTCGCAAGTCGATTGCGGGACACAGTTCGGATGAAATCCATAACCGCTATGTCCACTTGAGTCTCGACGCGCAGAGAAAGGCAATCAGCAAAATGAAAGGCATCCAATGAGGAAGCCACAGAAAACAAGCGCAGCTAGCGCAAAGAAGAAGCCCATTAAAACGTCTGTTAAAGCCGCAAAGAAGGTGACCAAGGCCAAAGTGTCACCAGTACTGGGAAAAGGCTTAAAAAGCCCATCTGGAGCAAAGAAGGGGGGGGATGTAAAAGCCAGTGAGTTCAACATCGGCAAAGTTCTTCGGCAAATCTGGCAGGATGCGCCTAAAGAATCGAAGTTTGAGGAAATAAATAAATTCTTCCGCATCCCGCAAGGTGAGGGAACAAGCATGAGGCAGATTAGAATGCCTTTCGAAAGCGCAGTTGCTAATCTAGAAGGGTTTGTTCTTCGTGGTAACTTTAAACAAGCTGCAAAGCTAATACCTGCGCTCCTCGAGGACTTTCTCTTTGCCAAAATTTCCTTTTGGGAGGAGATCATTCCAGAGTTTGCAGAGTTGCAGGTAATGTCTGGAATTGTTTCACGCATTACTAAAGAAGCGGAAAGAAAGCGGAAAACAAAGGATCGCACTGCCGTTGCGGGCAAAAGCATTTACCGTAAATCATGCGAAGATGCGATGCTGGATGTCGTGCTGCTGCATAGAGCAGGATGGAAGAAGCATTGGATTAAAGAAGCCCCGCTGCCTGTGCATAAATGGGGTTCTAACGAGGGTCGTAAAGATTGGGGGGTATGGATGCGAAGCTACCTTGTTGTGTTGCATAACAAGGGAGATTTGAAAGCAAACTCTCAGACTAAATTTGCAAAGGAGGGAAAGGCCAACTCTCGATCAAAAGACAGAGATAAATTTTTTAAGGATGTTTACGGTTTAGGTTTGAAGGATGAATTCGATTTCTTGCTGGATAAGCGGGAAGTCACATTAGATTTCAAAATCGATCAGGAACTCGAGGAGCATTTTTCGAGGATCAAAATGCCGCTTGGGTTTTCTACTTCTAATTTGAAATCATCCTACCTTGGGTTTCTTGCTAGACGTTTTCCAGAGTGCGCTCCGGTTGGATTTAATCACCAGCGCATAAAACTTCCGGAAACAATATGCTAACTGCTTGTTGACATTGGTTTACAATTGTTGCGTTTGATTTTGTGCGCTAGTGTTGCGTTGTCAATTATGACAACAAACACACATACACATAACATCGGTCAGGTCGCGCAATATAGGCCTGAATTCATCAACCATCACCAAGCGACTGCCATTTTTGGTCTGAGTCGCAGTCATCTGTATCAGCTCGTTCAATCAGGGAAGATCAAGAGCGTCTCGTTACGGGAGCGAAACAAGATAAAAGGCAAAAGGCTCTTTATCGCGGACAGCATTCGCGAGTTTCTCACGGCCAACATTCAGGAGGGGTGTTTTTCCTTATGAGTGCTTCTAGTCTCACCCCGCAAAAACGAAAAAGCCGATATGCTTTAAGCTTCGTCCCGCAGACCTCGCTGCCTTTCTGGAAGGGAGTGACGTGTGAAAATTAAACGTCCCTCATTTCAATTTTATCCAGCCGATTGGTTGCGAGATACAGCATTGAGATCATGCTCTGTACAGTCGCGTGGACTATGGATTGATATGATCTGTTATATGCATGAAGGTTCACCATATGGTTACTTGAAGGTTGGCAATAAGGTTATCCTTCCATCCAACCTTGCAAGCATGACTGGATTAACCTTACAAGAAACGGAAGGTTGCCTAAAGGAACTCCATGATGCTGGTGTATATGATATTGTTGAGAATGGAGTGATATGCTCGCGCAGAATGATCAGAGATGAGAACCTTCGTAATATTAGAGCTTTAGGTGGTTCAAAAGGAGGAAATCCAACTCTGAAGGTTAAGGGTAAGGTTAACCTTCCAGATAACCTTGATGATGAAAGTAAGGATAAGCAAAAACCAACCCCTTCATCTTCATCTTCATCTTCATCTTCATCTTCTTCTTCTTCATCTTCTACTAATAATATAAATAGACCAGATTCAGTTCCTGAACAGGTCTGGCATGATTTTCTTAAAATCAGAAAAGCCAAGAAATCACCACTAACCCAAACTGCACTTAACGGAATTCAAAGTGAAGCAGAGGAAGCAGGGTGGACACTGGAGGAAGCAATCTCAGAATGCGTTACCCGTGGTTGGCAAGGATTCAAAGCTGAATGGGTACACAAGGTACAAGAGACATTCAACAGGGGATACTAAAATGAAAAGCATACCAATCGCTACAACCGCTGAAAAAGTGGCACTATCACTAATCGCAATCGAAGCAGATTTTCTATCGCACAGACAACTTTCTAAAACCATTCAAAAACAACCGCAAATTGCCGCATGAAGGGGAATCTGCATTCCAGAGATAAAAACCCCTACAACGGGCTTGTAGCGCAAAGAAACAACTGTCTGTGATCGCTCCTGCATCCCAATACACATCAACAAAAGCGAATATCAAATCCTCTACTTGTACGACGTACTCGCATTCTCAACCGTTTATTGCAATGAGGAGAGCAATTGTGATTGTAGGCTACCGTTGAATTCGATCCTCGATTATCAGTGCCTTTTTGACTACTAGGCACCTTTAGGTGGAAGCCTTAACTCTGGATTAGTATACTTGATAGCTCGGCCTGTATTGCGGGGATATTCAAATGAAGAACCTTGCATGCCCCAAGACGAGGCTGCCGCACCACCATAAGAGTCCCACGCGGCTCCCGATGAACCACCACCACTCATTGTTGACATCCTCGTGCTACCTTCACGCATAACAATGACAGCATCAGCACCCATGTCTGCAGCGGCTTTACGCAGCTTCTGCAACATATCAACATCCGATGTTATGAACGCAGCACCTCCAAGAACGGAGCAAATGCCAACCTCTTCAAATTTTTCAGTAGGTGGGGTGAAGAGAACTTTAACGTACCTATGATTTGTCTTCGGATAGGTTTTCCCCGTTGGCATTTTATAACCCCAAGTCGTGCATCCAGCGAAAAGAAGAACAACGCATAGCAAAGGTAGGTTTTTCATAAATTTTCTCGATCCTGCATTTTCAATCCACCTGTGGCAATAGGAAAGGCTAGCGTGCCTAGGGCTAGGTGTAGCCCAAGTCCAAATGAATCAACAATCTTATTGACTGCAAATGAACTGACTCCTAAATTTTGCTTTCATGAAAGCGGCAATTTTTATTTTCACCCTTGTAGCCACAACTATGCTTACTTGTATAGCTGGAACATGTAATCCGTCTGGCAAATGCACTGCATGCAGCAGTTGCAATTATTGTGGTCACTGTGCCAAAGGTGGCGGTAGTTGCTCTGCTTGCCGCTGAATAAAAAAGGGGAACCCACAAAAGGCTCCCCTTTTATTTAAGTTTGGCTGGCAGTTTTATCGTCCGTATCCAGAATTAATGCCATTATAGCCATTACGGTTGCCGCTCGATGAGCTGTTATATCCCGAATTGTAATCGGGAGTTTTTGTTCCAGCTTGACCAGTGTAAGGGTTGTAATTGCCTTTGGTTGACCAATTGTTATTTGGATTCCCATCAGGCGTTGATCGGTAATGTCCACTGACATAGGTTCCATCACTGCGCTGATAGCCGTTAACGTAGGTTTGTGCGTTTACTTGGCCAATCAATGCGAAGGCCGCGATTGCTAATGTTAAGGTGATTTTTTTCATCGTTTTTATTCTTTGCAGGGTTGGGTTATTTGTCAACAGGCATTCTTGAATCAGAATGGGAAAGTAATCTAATAGAAAGAAATTAAGTGTTTTCGCTTTTGGTTGCTGTAATTACTTGGATCACTCATCTCCATTTTCTGAATTTTCTTCTCCTTGAGTGGCATCGTCTAATTCAATATGCACGCTATCTCCACGCGAGTTAGTTCCATCAGCCTCCCCATTGTCGATATCCCCTCCATGTACTGTCATATGGCCCCCGTTTGGCCAGATAACGTGGGTCACTTCCC
>JAPLJA010000016.1 GCA_026388815.1 Pseudomonadota bacterium | reverse complement strand
CAGCACCCAGGTTTCCTGCCACTCCTTTAAAAAACGCGCATCCCGGGTATAGAGGTTGTCAGTATCAGTATCGGTGGGAAACTCTTTGCCCAGGATCAGACGGATTACATTATACAGGCTTTTTGCGTAGTGGTTTTCCTGCTCTGCTGGTGAAATGATGTCGTAAGGTGGAGCAACCACCTCACTAAATTCCTTAATCTTTGATGGATTATATTGTATGCCCCTGAATGGATGAACGTCTGCCATAAAACCCCTTCCTCATGTGGAGTTCGGAATGTAAATTTCAGAATCCTTATTCCGCATTCAGCATTCCGCATTCGTTTTGGCTTGTATTCATACCATTCCCTTCCTTTTTCATCAACAGAAATCAGAAAATCCTCTGGTATTTATTACATGAATAGGTTGTCGGTGGAATTATTATGACTCAAGATTTTTGAGCCTTAAGAACATTAACTATACGGTAGAGGGGATAAATTTCACTGAGAGAAGAGTTATCTGGAAACTCATATGAGAAAGCACAATAAAAAAGGCAGAGGCCATTACTGACCTCTGCCTTACCAGTTCATATCTCTTTATAAGAACCAGTCAATTACACTCAACATTACCTTTGGTGTGGCGCTGACTGGGCCGTGCATCGTTGATGTGCCGTTTAAGTCAGTATCCTCCAGCTTGTACCAGTACGTCTTTCTATTCTTGACATTATCATCGACAAATTCATACGTTGAACCTTGCGTTGCTGAACCTTTCGACGGGATCAGGGCATTGTTAATTCTCACATATTCCCCGTCTCCCGATTCTGCACGGTAGAGGTTGAAACCGGCATTGTTTATTTCAGCCTCTGTACTCCAGGTGATTTTAACGGATTTATAGAGAGGTAACGCCTTAAAAGAAGAAAGTTCAATTAAGGTTGAGCTCTCACATTGACCTGTTTCGCTATTGCATATGTAGCCTTGGGTCCAGGAGGTAGATCCGAGGTGGAGGTAGCTGAGCAAGTGACCTTTAAGCCCGCAGAATTCGCTGGTCGATTTAAAGCAGAACTCCCGAGTAGGAATACATCTGGTCAACGTAACCTGACAGCATCCATACTCAGGGTGGTGGAACCATTTGTGCTTCTTGTTTTTGTCATGATTAAATGTGTACTTGTGTGTATCATCGTGGAAGGAACAGCCGTTATTGAAAAAGGTCAACTTGGTTTTCCCCTGAGAATTGGATGGATGGCTCACAATCTTATGAACTGTTTTGATCTGGGCCGCAGCCTTTAGTCTTCCTGTTGGAAGAGATGGCTCAATTTCTTCCTCTATCACCTCAACTTCCAGATAAACCTCTGCCCCTTCAACCGGCACTCCGTTATCTGTTATGGTAAATTCATACTCTATAACGTCTATTGTCTGGCCATCATCGTCAATAAAGGAATCTATTACCTGCTCATCGCTTATCTCAATAGATTGATAGCACACATCCCCCACACCGTCTCCATTACTATCTTCCTGATTACTGCTGCAGAATCCACCTCCACACTCATCAGGACAGTTGCTCACACAATTGGTATAGGCAGTTTCACAGTCGGCTATGCATTCATCATAACCGGGTGTGCCGGGACCGTTGTAATCTACCTCGCATATAGCTTCACAGGTATCCCTTTCTCTTTCACAGGCTGGAACACAGAGATTACAGGGATCACCTGCATTATCCCCGGAGATACATGTCCCCAACAAGGGGCCGTTTGCGGTATCGGGACAATTGTCATTTGTATTTGGAATCCCGTCTCCATCGTCATCAGGTGCGCAAGTAACCGTGAGGCAGGTGTTATAACTGGCAAGGCAATCAGCCATGCATGGCTCACACTCAACAGGGCCAGGACCGCCGCAATCAGCATAACACATGGCTTCACAGGTTGCCCTGGTACGTGCGCAGGCTCCTTCACAGGTGCTGGTGAAACCATCACAGGCTATATCGGTAAAACCAGGATCGCAGCTACAGGCGCCTGTGCCGCTCCGGTCATCATCGCAGGTACCATGACCATTGCAGGGGTTTGCTGCGCCGCCCGGACATTCCAGACAGTCAGGCCCATAGTATCCCGGTGCACATGGGATTTCTTTTGAACCGGTCCTCGTGGGATTGTACCGAAACATAGGCCAGGGCGTTTGTGCCAGGCCGCTTGAAGTACTGTTGAGTGCATAGAGATAGAAGTTGTATGATCCTATATAGACTGTGCCATCGGGACCAATGAGGGGAGAAGATTGAACATTGCCTCCAAGTGAAACAGACCCTATCTTGTTCCCATCGGGGTCTATGGCATAAAGGTTGGAATTCATTGAGCCGACATAAATGGTTCCATCAGCACCTATGGCAGGAGAAGAAGCGTCAACATTGCCTGCCTCTGAGAACCACCACTTCTGAGTTCCATCCGGCTTTATGGCATAGAATCCATGGTTTACTGAGCCTACATAGATAGTGCCGTCTGCAGCGATGGCCGGTGAGGAATGAACAGCATTAACAGTTTGGAATGCCCATTGCTTTGTGCCGTTTACATCTAATGCATAAAGGTATCCATTATTTGAGCCCACATAGATAGTACCGTCAGCACCAATAGCTGGTGAGGGGTACACATAACCGGCATCGCTGAAAATCCATTTCAGGGACCCATCTGTCGAGTTTATAGCATAGAGGCCTGAACCCCATGTACCCACATAAATGGTTCCGTTTTCGCTTATAGACGGAGAACTCCATTGCATGGACACTCCAGTGAAGAGCCACTTTTGTGTGCCGTCAGGATATATGGCATAGAGATAGCCACCAATAGTACCTGCATAAATAGTACCGTCAGCACCAATGGCTGGCGAAGATTTCACAGCTCCGTTTGTCGTGAATACCCACTTTGTTGAGCCGTCCGATTTTATGGCATAGAGTTCCCCCCAAAGTGAACCCACATAGATGGTGCCGTCAGCACCGATTGCAGGAGAGGAATATATGTTACCCCCTCTTGTATCCAAAGTGTTAACCCACTTCTGTGATCCATCTGGATTGACTGCGTAAAGAGAGCCGTTAAACGAGGCAATATAGACGGTTCCATCAGAAGCAATAGAGGGGGAGGAATATAAATTACCTCCTGCCGGGAACGTCCACTTCACGGATTGTGCTTGTGTTACAACTGGCAAGAGAAGGAAGATGAGCAATAAAAGAAATGCCTTGGGTAAGAAGTTCAATGCAGGATTGTCTTTCATCTCTCCCCTCCTTGTCTTATAAGGCAAATCAGATGGTGCGTGTTTATAGAGAGAATTTTTTCATAAAAATAGAATTAAAAAGTATTGAATTCGCAATAACTTTTAACGACTTAAAACTATTTTTATAATTTTAAGGTATAAATATGTTAAATAATTACAAATGTCAAGCATTAAATGAGAGATCTCTGAAAAAACAGGGTTCCTCGTTGCTCAACAACATTTTTTCGACAATTCTGCATCTCGCTTCACTGCAAATTCGAAACTCGCTTGCGCTCAAACAGCCGAAT
Organism: Pseudomonadota bacterium; assembly: GCA_026388815.1. Taxonomy (GTDB): domain Bacteria; phylum Desulfobacterota; class WTBG01; order JAPLJA01; family JAPLJA01; genus JAPLJA01. The sequence continues at coordinate 1,762 of JAPLJA010000016.1, read as the reverse complement.
TTGCAGCCGTTTAGCTTGATACGAATTGTTACCGAAAAAATCTCGAATTCGCACTCAGAACCCTGGTCACGACTTTTTCAGAGATCTCAATGAGCAGGCCTAAAGTTAATATTTATCGAAATCCCTCATTTTCTATTATCACCCACATACCATACCTTTCAATAAAATCCTCTGGTATTTATTCCCTGAAAATGGTAGGGGAATAATCAATTTAAGAATTCAGGAGACAGAATTCAGAAGCCAGAAGGATTAATATTCTGACTCCTGGCTTCTGACTACTGATTTCTTAACTCTTGAGGTTTTTCATGCCTGTTCTCACTGGTATTGACGTCTTAGAAAAAAACGGTTTTAATATTCTAAAGAACGCCAAGGTCGGCGTTGTTGTTAATCCTGCCTCGGCGAACCGGCATATTGAACCAACCCTTGATCTGCTTCTTAAGAATGGGATCAAAGTGAATGCCATATTCGCCCCGCAGCACGGCCTCTACGCTGAGACACAGGACAACATGAAGGAATGGGAAGGCTTTATTGACAAGCGAACCGGCCTCTCTGTTTACAGCCTCTATGGAAAAGTGAGGAAACCCCGGCCTGAGATGATGAAGGAAATTGATGCTCTGATCTTCGACCTTCCTGATGTCGGGGCACGTTACTACACCTTCATCTGGACCCTGGGACTGTGTATGCAGGCATGTGCTGAACAGGGGAAAAAGATGATAATCCTGGACCGGCCCAATCCAATAAACGGCATAAAGGTTGAGGGGCCGGTACTGAATCCTGAATTTTCATCCTTTGTGGGTATGTATCCCATTGCGGTCAGGCACGGCATGACGGTGGGTGAACTTGCCCGGATGTTCAACGAAGAGTTCGAGATCGGGTGTCCATTGGCGGTGGTGAAGATGGAGGGATGGGAACGGAAAATGTGGTTTGATGATACGGGGCTGCCTTGGGTCATGCCCTCCCCTAACATGCCGACACCCGATTCTGCGACGGTGTATCCTGGCATGTGCCTGCTTGAAGGAACCAACCTCTCGGAAGGGAGAGGGACCACCCGACCTTTTGAAATCTTCGGCGCTCCCTGGCTGGACCCTTACCTGCTGAAAGAAATATTAGAAAGAGAAGATCTCCCTGGAGCTTCCTTCAGGCCCCTCTGTTTCGTACCTACGTTCAACAAGTGGCGAGGAGAATTATGCGGGGGGATCCAGATCCATGTGACTGACAGAGAGCAGTTCCTCCCTTTTGAAACTGCACTCGCCATCGTTAAGCACGCAAAGGAGCTTCATCCTGATTCATTTAGATGGAGTACTCCTCCCTACGAGTATGAAGAAATAAAGTTACCTTTTGACATCATCGCCGGGACTGATACACTGCGGAAAACTATGAATAAAGAGCTGAAAGAAATCTGTCAGAGCTGGCAGAAAGAACTTACAGAATTCAAGATTATGAGAGAAAAATATCTCCTGTATGGATGAGAATCAAAATGAGAAATCCAAATGACAAAGCCCAAATGACAAATGAATGTCAAAGCCCAAATGACAAATTTGAACTTTGGATTTTGGCATTTGACATTCTCATTGAACCCTTGAACCCTGTAACCCTTGAACCCTTGAACCCTGTATTTTTGCCATGAAAGCCCTCATCCTCTGTGCAGGTTTAGGCACAAGGCTCAGACCCCTAACCGAACAACTGCCAAAATCCTTATTTCCCATCCTCGGCACGCCGCTGCTTGAACTCATCGTCTCCCATCTGCGGGACGGAGGGGTTG
>JAPLJA010000267.1 GCA_026388815.1 Pseudomonadota bacterium | reverse complement strand
GACAATCTTTCCTTTTTCAAGCAGCCTTTGTAGAACCAGGCTGATATCGAATTTCTTCATGTTCGACTGTTTCAACCCCAGAGCGATATTGTCAAAATCAATAAAGAGTGCCAGATTCTTTTCTTCAGACCTTTTGTTCATAATGTTTCCTCCTGATTAGATACATACGTAAGATGTGAGACGTGAGACGATCTTCTTCTCATCTCACGATTTACGTTTCACGTCTTACCCTACCCATCATTCCGCACTCCGCATTCCGCATTCTACATTCGTTTGTCCCTTACCCCCTTCCCTTTCACCAGCACCCAGAGACTTATCAGGAGCAAGGATGAATCTTCAATGATCAGCCTTGCCCCTACCTTCCTCCCACCTGCTGTGTCAAAACATCCGCAGGTAATATCCAGATTCCGGTAGATGCTGATGCCGGCAGCGGCGGCAAACGTAAAAAGCAAGCAGGTAATAATCAGGGCGTTACCATGGATATATATCCCCAGAATCAGGCATAAGCCGGAGAGCAACTCAATCCAGGGCAGGATGAGCGCAAAGAGGTTCACAAGAGGTACAGGAAGAATTTTGTAATTGTAAACTGCCTGAGCAAACTGGGCTGGATGAAGGATTTTATCCCAGCTTGCATAAACGAACATCATTCCCAGGAAGAGCCGGAGCACAAGAAGGATCAGAGGATTCTCAAGAAGTCTTTTCATGAAGGCGTACCTTCGACCGGGTATCCGGCCCTGACCCATTCATTCCATCCACCGAAAAAAACCCTGACATTGGCGTAGCCAGACTGTCTTAGTTGTTCAGCCAGCTTTGTGCTTGCATCACATTCCTCTCCCCCGCAATAAACGATAATGGCAAATTCTTCACTATCAGGAAAGGTAATTTTCACCTCGTCAATCCGCTCCGCAAACACTTCTTCAGGCAGGCTATAGGCATTGAGGATGTGTCCCTTCAGGAACTCTTCTCCAGACCTGGCATCAACGAAGAAACCGGTACCGTTATCAAATCGTTCCTTAGCTTCCTCAAGGGTGATGGCGTTTCCTTTCTTTTCTTCCTTAACAAAATCTGTTTTGTGCGAGATGAACGGTATGCGCTCCCTGCGGATAAGGTTGCTCCCAATCCCCAGGATACTCGCAAGAATGACAATTGCCAGGGCCTGATAAACTATCTTTGGGAACTCGAAACTCGAAACTCGAAACTCGAAACTTTTCATTTTCTCAGCAGCGTCTGGATATCCTTTTCAAAGACTGCTTTTTCCTGATAGCCAACATAGGCCCGGTAGATCTTTGCATCCTGGGTAATGACAAAGGTGGTAGGGATACTGACTATCCCACCATAATCAGAGGACACTTTATTGTCTCCGATCAGGACCGGGTAGGTTACACGATACCTCTGGATAAAATCCTTCACTCCCCGCAGGTTGTAAGGCTCAAGGGCTATGCCTACTACTTCCAGACCCTTGCCCCGATAGGCAGCATAGAGATCAACAAGATGAGGGATTTCTTCCCTGCATGGCGGGCACCAGGTTGTCCAGAAGTCGAGGATGATGACCTTGCCCTTAAAATCTGACAGCATCACTTTATTTCCTTTGAGATCCTTCAGGATAAAGTTTGGTGCACTGGGGAGGCGGGACAGTGACGGGTTACTCTCCCCGCAACTTACATAGACCCCCTGGAAAAAGATAAGCGTCACAAGAAGGACGAGATGCTTAATTTTCATGGATTACCTCACGCTTCACTCGCGTAATCCTTTCTCAGCCTCTCTGACAGTCCGCTGAGTAACGAAAACACTTTCCTGGCAATGTCAGGTGCAAGGGAGCCCACGCCGCAACTCGGTGTAATCAGCGATTGCCGAACGATCTGATTGAGCTGTATCCCTTTACTCTGAAGCTGCTCAACCTCATTTCTCCATCTGTCAGCCAGGGAATCGACGTTCTCCTTCTCCACATCGTGCGCGCTGCTGGTCGGAACGATACCCCACGCCAGAACCCCTTCCCTTTTTATAAAAGCTTTAAGCTCATTTTCATATAATACCAGGCGGTGGAAAAAACCATACGCGTCAAAATTTATCACATCAACATCCGTGGTGAGGATGATTGACCAGTCAGTATTTTCACAACAGTGGATGCCTGCCAGGGCATGTTCGCTGTGGATCAGCTTGATGACCTCATTCAAGTCATTTCGCACATTTTCAACTGATATGCTTATAAAGGCAGAGCTGCCGAAACCGGCCAGGCCTGGTTCATCGATGAAAAAGATGAGCGGCAGACCAAATTGTTTAAACTGCCGGACCTGCCATTTCAGTTTGAGGCAGATGGTCTTCACCACCACATCGTGAAGCTCCCGGTGATAATAGGCGATCTTCTTCTCCTGATCCGTAAGGCCTGTGGCCAGGGTAAAAGGACCGGTAACCTGACCCTTGATCGCCTGGACGGAAGGCATCGCCGGAAGGCGCTCCACGAGGGCGGGGATCCCCCGCGAGTACTGAGGTGTTATGCGGAATTTCTCCAGGTGAAGAGGCGAATTATCATCAATAGCGGCGAGATAATCCTCATAGAAAGTCAGGAGTGTGGCTTCAAAATCAGGTGACGAGGTATCAAAGAAAACTTTACCCTCTTCTCTCTTCAAGCCCGGCATCCCCTCGGTAAACTGCACGATCATCCTCTCTTCAGGGATCTGAGGAAGCTGCGGCCAGGCAGGGATATGAGGGGTTGAGAGAGAAACGAGATCTATCGCCTCCTTCACATCTCTGAAAGGGAGGCTCCCGATGCTGGTTGTCAGACAATTACCTATCATTCGACGGTAACACTCTTGGCTAAGTTCCGGGGCTGATCAATATCCGTTCCCCTGAGCACTGCCATATGATAGGCAAAGAGCTGGAGTGGGATAACGAATACAGCGGGGGTAAGGAGAGGATTCGTCTTCGGGATAGAGATAATATCATCTGCCTTCCTGAGTACCTCTTTATCCTTCTCTGTGGTTACGACGATCAGCTTCCCGCTCCGTGCCTTTACCTCCTCTATGTTCCCCAACACCTTTTCACAGGTCTTATCCCGGGTGAACAGCACCATCACCGGCATATCCTCGTCAATCAGGGCAATCGGGCCATGCTTCATCTCGCCCGCAGGATAACCCTCAGCGTGGATATATGAGATCTCCTTCAGCTTCAACGCCCCTTCCAGGGCGATAGGGTAATTGATGCTGCGCGCAAGGTAGAGAAAATCCCGGCAGTTTACGTATTTCTTCGCAATCCGCTCAATCTCATGGTCACCGGCCAGCACTTCTTCCATCAGGCGGGGAAGTTTGACCAGTTCCTTCAAAAGCTCTTTTATGCCTTCCTTCTTTATCTTCCCTTGCACCTGAGCTAAATAAAGGCTGAAAAGATAGAGAGCAATGAGTTGCGTGGTAAATGCCTTGGTAGAGGCTACGCCGATCTCCGGCCCGGCACGGGTATAAATAATCCCATCTGACCCTCGGGCAAGGCTGCTGTCCACCACATTACAGATGGAAAGGCTCTTTACCTGCTTTTTCTTCCCCTCTCTTAGGGCAGCGAGGGTATCTGCAGTTTCTCCTGACTGGGAGATGAGCATGAGCAGCGTATCCTTGTTCATGATGGGATCGCGGTAGCGGAATTCAGATCCCAGGTCTACCTCTACGGGGATGCGGCACAACTCCTCCAGTATGAACTTTCCTATCAGTGCGGCATGCCATGAGGTACCGCAGGCGACGATAACAATCCGTTTCAATGCCTTGAGGGTTTTCGCGGAAAGCTGAATATCTTCGAGAAACAATTCCCCCTTGTTAAGAGAGATCCTGCCCCGTATGGTATCGGTAACGGCCCGCGGCTGCTCATGGATCTCCTTGAGCATGAAGTGCTTGTAGCCGCCCTTTTCAGCAAGCACAGGATCCCACTGAATCTCCTTGGGCTGACGGGTTATTTTTTTTCCTTCCAGATCGGTTATCTTTACCCCCCGGGGTGAAAGGACTGCTATATCCTCGTCTTCTAAGAAGATCATGTTCCGTGTGTATTTCAGGATGGCGGGTATATCGGAGGCGACAAAGCATTCATCCTTCCCGATACCGACAATGAGAGGGCTTTCCTTGCGAACGGCAATCAAGGTGTCAGGGGCACCTTCATAGAGGATGGCAAGGGCATAGGAACCTTTGACCTTCTTCATCGCCTTTCTCACTGCCTCTTCAAAGCTCAATCCCTCTTCTATGAATTTATCAATTAAGTGAGCGATGATCTCGCTGTCTGTCTCGGAACGAAAGTGCCGGCCTTCTTTGATGAGCACTTCCTTGAGGGTTACATAGTTCTCGATGATTCCGTTGTGAACAACTGCAACCTTCCCTGACTTGTGAGGATGGGCATTTTCTTCTGAAGGTCTCCCGTGGGTAGCCCAGCGGGTGTGACCGATGCCCAGATGACCATCGAGCCGTTCCCCCTTAAGTGAACATTCGAGATCCCATATCTTGCCCTGACATCGCCTGATTTCGATCCTGCCCTTATGGAACACTGCAATTCCTGCCGAATCGTATCCCCGATATTCGAGGCGCTTCAGACTCTCCATCAGAATATCAAGGGTATTACCCTTTCCCAGGTACCCGACAATGCCGCACATCTTCTATCCCTTCTTTTTTTCTTTTTTATCAAATATCCTTTTGTAATTGACCTGTCGTGCCCGGCTCACCGCCAATGAGAAAGGAGGAACATTCCTGGTGATGGTAGAGCCTGCTCCGATGATCGAGTCTTTCCCTATTTTGACCGGTGCAATAAACTGGGTATCACTCCCGATGAACACCCTGTCCTCGATATGGGTGGGGTGCTTTTTCTTACCGTCATAGTTGCAGGTGAGCCTTTACCGATTCGTGATTTCTTCACCTCAACAAAATTGCCGATCTTCACCCCTTCTTCCAGGTATGTATCAGGACGGAGGTGGGCAAAAGGGCCGATGCTTGCCCGGTCCTTGATCCTGCTCTTCGTGATGATCGAGCAACTCTTCACGACAACCTCGTTACCGATCTCTGCATCTGCAATGGTTGAACCCGTTTCGATCACGCAGTTCTCACCGATGATGGTCTTCCCCTGAATAACGCAGTTGGGATAGATGGTGGTATCTTTCCCGATCTTGACCCCTTTATCAATATAGGTGACAGCCGGGTTGATCATGGTGACCCCCGCTTTCATCAATCCGGTATTGATCCTCTCGCGCATGATCCTGTCGGCATTGGCAAGGTCAGCCCGGTCATTGATCCCCATGACTTCATCCGGGTCATTGGCTATCAAGGCTTCAACTTTTTTCCTCTCTTTTACTGCCATGTCCACCACATCGGTCAGGTAGTATTCACCCTGCGCATTCTCCTTCTGTATCCCGGGCAGTGCTTTAAGAAGATAATCAGCATCCATACAGTAGATGCCGCTATTGATCTCCGTGATCCTCTTTTCCCTGCTGCTGGCATCTTTCTCTTCGACAATACGCACCACCTTCCCCTTCCTGTTTCTCACAATCCTGCCATATCCAGCGGGATCTGACACACGGGTGGTAAGGATCGTAATCGTTGCATGGAAAAAGTCGTGGAGTTCGATCAACCGTTTCAGCGTCTCCGGCTTCGTAAGGGGAACATCCCCGCAAAGAATCAGAACAGTGCCTGAAAATTTCTTCATCATCTTTTGTGCACAGCGCACTGCATCACCTGTTCCCATCTGTCTTTCCTGAAGGCAGAAGCCAATTTCTTCTCCCTGGAAGGAGCGCTTCACTTCCTCGCTCTGGTGGCCGATTACCACGATGACCTTTTGAGCTTTCAGGTCACGGGCACAATCGATGGTATACCGGAGCATAGGAGAGCCCGAAAGCAGATGAAGCATCTTCACCCGGCCCGACTTCATTCTCGTACCTTTACCGGCAGCTAAGATAATAACAGCTAATCTTACCATATCCTTTATCTCACCTTGACTTTCCATCGCACTCCTGATACATAACCATAACACATTTTCTTTTTCAGTAATTACTCATGGTAAAAAAATTAATTAAATTAATTATTATCTTCTTCGTACTTCTCCTCTCTGTAAGCTGCGTTTCTTCTCCCCCTGCCAAGAAAGGAGAGACTGAAGAGGAACTCTTTCGTGAAGCAATGGCAACGTATCAGAAAAAAATATATTATGACTGCATCCCCCTCTTTCAGAATATAAAAGACAGGTTCCCTTTAAGCCCCTATGCAATCCAGGCTGAGCTCAGGATTGCTGATTCCAACTACCTTCTGAGCAACTATATTGAGGCAATCTACCAGTATGAAGAGTTCCGGAAGCTTCATCCTGCTAACGCCCTCATCCCCTATGTCATTTATCAGACCGGCATGTGTCATTTCCAGCAGATCCTGAGCGTGGACCGGGACCAGACGGAAACGGAAAAAGCGGTTGAGGAGTTTGAGTTTCTCATCTCCAAATATCCACAGAGCCCCTATACCGGAATGGCACTGAGCCGGACCAAATTCTGCAAGAGACGCATCTCTGAACACGAGTTCATCATCGGTAATTTCTACCTCAGAACCCAGAACTACCGGGGAGCGCTTGACCGGTTTTCCTTTGTCCTCGACCAGTATCCCTTCGACATCGCAAAAGACAAAATCCTGTTCCATCTGGGAAAAACATATACCCTGATGGGTGACAAGGCACAATCCGATAAAATCTTTTCCAACCTGCTCAAACAGTACCCCAACAGTGTATATGCGCGGGAAACACGGGTCCTGCTCGGCATAGCCACTGAAAAAGAAAAAGAGGAGAGTAAAAAGGAAAAAGAAAAAGCAGGCAAGAAGTTCATACTGTTCTGATTTCCTTTGGGCGAACACATAGGTTCGCCCCTACATAAGACCGTAGGCCGTCAGGCCGGAGGCCGCTCCTGCGGTAGGTTTTTTACTCCGCACTCATCATTCCGCACTCCGCATTCTACATTCCGCACTTCTACGCCTTTCCCTCAATTACCCTGATCCCTGTTTTAAGGGCTTCTTCCAGCTTCTCTACGGTCTTCCCGCCAGCCTGAGCCATATCAGGCCTTCCTCCGCCGCTGCCCCCTACTACCTTTGCCATCTCAGAAATGATTCTCCCTGCATGGAATCTCGGGAGCAGATCATCTGTTATTCTTACCAGAAGCAAGACCTTACCTTCGCTTACTCCCGCCAAAAGGATTATGCCGGAACCAATCTTTTCCTTCAGCCGATCAGCAAAATCCCTCAATCCCTTAGGATCAGCCACCTCCACTTTCTTCGCCAACACCTTTACCCCTCCAATATCCCGGATGCCTTCAAGGATGTCCCCGGACTGCCTGGTGAAAAGCTTCCCCTTGAGGGCACTGATCTCTTTCTGAAGTTCCTTCTGTTCATTCAGGATCTTTGTGACTTTCTGGACGATATCCGATGGTGAAGCCTTGATCCTCTGGGCGATTTCAGCAAGCTTTTTCTCCTTCTCCCTGACAAAGGTGAAGGCCTCATGGCCGGTCAGGGCCTCAATCCTTCTTACGCCAGCAGCCACACCTCCTTCAGTGACGATCTTCATGAGACCGATATCACCAGTCATGTGAGTATGGGTGCCACCGCACAGCTCCAGGCTGTAATCACCAACCTTCACTACCCGCACCTTCTCGCCGTACTTTTCTCCGAAGAGGGCAGTCGCACCGAGATTCTGCGCTTTCTTGATCGGTATCTCATCAAAAATATCCACAGGGATATTCTCCCTGATCTTCTCGTTGATCAGTTCCTCCACTCTGTCCAGTTCTCTTTCAGTCATGGGTGAGAAATGATTGAAATCAAAACGGAGCCGTTCAGGTGATACAAAAGATCCTGCCTGATGCACATGATCGCCGAGGACCTTTCTCAGGGCATATTGCAAAAGGTGGGTTGCTGTGTGATTTAAGGCTGTTGCCTTCCGCTTTTTATCCTCCACCTTGAGAGTGACTACATCTCCTGCCTTCAGCTCACCCCTTATTAACCTCCCTTTATGGATGACAAGGTCAGGAACGGGTTTCATGGCACCTTCAATTTCGACTGTGCATGATGTGCTCTCGATTACCCCGTTGTCTCCTGCCTGGCCGCCGGATTCACCATAGAAAGGTGTTTTCTCTGTTACAATTTCAACCGTGTCACCCGCCTGAGCCTTTTCAACCATCCTCCCATCACGGATCAGGGCAAGGACCGGTGACGTGGAGGTGAGCGTTGTATATCCGACAAATGAGGTCTTCATACCACTGTTGACCAGGTTCTTATAGACTTCATTTACCTGCTCTTCGCCTGACCCTTTCCAGAACTGGCGTGACCGCTGCCTCTGTTCCTCCATTGCCTGATGAAAGCCAACCTCGTCTAAAGCTAACCCTTCCGCCTGAACAATATCAGAGATGAAATCAAAGGTAACACCATGGGTATCATAGAGCTTGAAGATCACATCCCCGGGGATCACCTTTAAATTTACTGCTTTTAGTCTTTCTTTTTCTTCATGTAATATTTTAAGTCCACTGTCTAAGGTATCAGAAAATCGTTCTTCTTCACTTTTAACCACGCTCAGCAGATAATTCCGGTTTCTCTTCAAATCAGGGTAGGCTTCCTGCATCATGTCAACTACAAGATTACAGGTGCGATAGAGGAAAGGATCATGTAACCCCAGTCTTTTTCCATGATAGGAGGCACGTCTCAGGATCCTCCGCAAAACATAACCTCTTCCTTCATTGCCAGGCAGGATACCGTCATTGATTAAAAAGGTTATAGCCCGGCTGTGGTCAGCAATCACCCGGACCGAGGTATCGTCACTCTCATCGCTGCCGAATCTCTTCTGCGACATCTCCCCTACCTCATGGATGATGGGGAGAAAGAGGTCGGTCTCATAGTTGCTCTTTAGTCCCTGTACCACTGCAGAGATTCTCTCCAGTCCCATGCCGGTGTCGATACTCGGCTTTGGAAGAGGCGTGAGGGTGCCTTTCTGATCCCGGTCAAACTGCATGAAGACCAGATTCCAGAGTTCGAGGAAACGGTCACATCCGCACTCGATAGAGCAGGTGTCTCTCCGGCAGCCAACTTCCGCTCCCTGATCAATGATGATCTCTGAACAGGGACCGCACGGTCCGGTATCCCCCATGGACCAGAAATTATCTTTTTCACCCAGCCCCACAATCCGGTCAGCAGGAATGCCGATCGCATCACGCCAGATCGTATGCGCCTCATCATCTTCCCTGAAGACGGTTACCCACAGCTTCTCCACGGAGAGGCTGAGTTCCTTGGTCAGAAACTCCCATCCCATTTCAATTGCTTCTTTCTTGAAATAATCGCCAAACGAGAAATTCCCGAGCATCTCGAAGAAGGTGTGATGACGGGTAGTCTTTCCGACATTTTCCAGGTCGTTATGCTTCCCGCCTGCCCTCAGGCACTTCTGGGAGGTTGTAGCCCTTTTATACCGTCTCGCCTCCTCGCCAAGAAACACGCCCTTGAACTGGACCATGCCGGCATTGGTAAAAAGGAGGGTGGGATCCTGTTTCGGTATCAGAGAAGAACTCTCCACGCGCACATGCCTCTTCTTCTCAAAGTACTGCAGAAACTTTTCCCTTACTTCACTCCCTGTCATCTTCACAGCTATTCCGATTTTTGCTCTTCAACACTTCATAGATAGTATTGAGGGGAAAACCCCTTCGATAGAGGTACTGGACAATCCTTTTCTTCCCCTTCTCATCCATCCGTGAGATGTCATTCCCACGCAGTTTTCCTTCCAGGGAGGAAACGACCATTTCTCTCTCGTCGATCTCACGCCTGAGCACCTGTACCACATCTCTAACGGTACCTGGCGGTACCCCCTTCTTCCGCAGCTCCTCAGCAATCCTGATCAGCCCATAGCGGCGGGTGCGCAGGAGGTACCGGGAAAAATTCAGGGCGAAATCCGCATCATTTACATAACCCTTCTCTTTCAGCGAAGAGATAATTTCATTGACGATGCTGTCCTGAAAGCCTTTTTGCCTTAACTTTTGCCTTAACTCCTCTTCGCTCCGGGAACGGATGGAAAGAATCCGGTAGGCGGAATCTATGGCCTTTCTAAAGGCTTCATTGTGTCCCGGAGATTTCTGGGTCACTCCTCTTTTCTCGCTTCACCCGCCATCCCGTGCTTCTCAAGTATCTTCTTCTCGATCTCTTCCATAACCGCCGGGTGCTCTTTCAGGAAAAGGCGGGCATTCTCCCTGCCCTGCCCGATCCTCTCATCTTTGTAGGAAAACCAAGCCCCGCTCTTCTCAATGATCTCATTAGACACACCGAGGTCGAGCACATCGCCTGCCTTGGAAATCCCCTCACCATAGAGGATGTCAAATTCTACCTCCTTGAAGGGCGGCGCCATCTTGTTCTTCACCACCTTCACCCGTGTTCTGTTTCCCACAATATCTTCTCCGTCCTTTATGGACCCGATTCTCCGTATATCCAGGCGCAGGCTCGCATAAAATTTCAGGGCATTACCTCCTGTCGTGGTTTCCGGGTTTCCGAACATCACGCCGATCTTCATCCGGATCTGGTTGGTAAAGATCACCGAGGTTAAAGACCTGCTGATCACAGCAGTCAGCTTGCGGAGGGCCTGTGACATGAGCCGTGCCTGGAGTCCCATGTGGGCATCTCCCATCTCCCCTTCCAGCTCGGCCCTCGGCACCAGCGCAGCAACTGAATCAATCACCAGGCAGTCGATTGCGCCGCTCCTTACCAGCACCTCGGCAATCTCCAGTGCCTGTTCGCCGGAATCCGGCTGAGAGATGAGGAGATCATCGGTTCTCACCCCCAGCTTCCGCGCATAGTTGACATCAAGGGCATGTTCTGCGTCGATAAAGGCGACGATGCCTCCCTTCTTCTGGGCTTCGGAAATGATGTGGAGGGCAAGGGTAGTTTTACCTGATGCGTCAGGCCCGAAGATTTCAACCACCCGTCCCCTCGGTATACCCCCGATTCCCAAAGCAATATTCAGGCCCAGACAGCCGGTGGGGATGATAGGGACATCACGGATGACCGTGTCACCGCCCAGTCTCATAATAGAGCCTTTCCCAAACTGTTTCTCAATCTGGGATATGGCTAAATCTATTGCCTTGTCCTTCTTCACTTCTCCTCCCATACATGCCTCCTTCTTGTTACCGTAAGTTTAACATAAAAGTTCTGAGTTTAGTATAGACGGCTCCCTGAGGATGAAGATCGCTCTTGAAAAGGTAAAAGCTCATTACCGGAAACTCTCCCAGTGCAATCCCCTTGCCCTCTTCAATCTTTTTCAACAACTCTTCTCTCCCTTTCGGGGACCTGACCCTTCCCAGGGTGAGGTGAGGGCTGAATGGTCTCCCCTCTCTTTCGAAGCCGAGGGTACTCATCTCCTGTTCTATCTCCTCCTGAAGTTGAGAGAGCCTACCGGTATCCTCTTTCACACCAACCCACACTACCCGGGGACTCCTCCCCGGAGGGAAGGTGCCGATGTCTTCCACTTGGAGGTTAAAGGGGCTGCTCCTTTTCGCAATACCTTCTGCCCTCCCGGCTATCTTTTCAATCATCCCTTCCTCAATCCCACCTATAAATTTCAAGGTGAGGTGAATGGATGACGGATTTACCCATTTCACATCAGCCCTTGTTGATTTAAGGTTATCCTCAATCCCTTTCAGCTTCACTATTATCCCCGGTTCAAGTTCGATAGCAATAAAGGAGCGGATCATGGCAATAACAATAACTAATACAGGGTCAAAGGGTCAAGGGTCGTAGGGTCAAGGATTTTTGACTTCGACCCTTCGCTACTTCGCCCCTGCATTTCCCCCTTGCTACTTGACTCCGTCTTTTTCACCTTGCTACTTGACCCTTGCCCCGCTTTTATCGCCCCTTGCTAAATAGCGGCACAGCATCTCCAGTGCCTTTTCCGAGCTCATGCATTTTATCTCTTCCCTGCTTCCCCGGAAGTGGTAGCCATTACACATCAATTCCTTTTCACCTGCAAGGGCAATGAATACCATCCCTACTGGCTTTGACACACTTCCGCCGGAAGGGCCGGCAATGCCGGTTACTGCCAGGCCCAGAGAGGTCCTGGCCATCGTTCTTACCCCCTGTGCCATCGCTTTCGCAACCTCTTCACTCACCGCTCCGCATTGCTCAATCAAGTCTTTTGGCACCTTCAGCATCTCAGTTTTTGAGAGGTTACTGTAAACCACCACACTCCTCTCTATATAGTCCGAGCTCCCCGGGATATTGGTCAAACGGTGGGTGATCAAACCGCCGGTACACGATTCGGCAACTGCAAGGTTCAGTCCCTGCTCTCGGAGCAGTCTCCCCACTTCTTCCTCCAAAGACATCTAACTTGCCTCCTATGCCTTGCCGGACTGATAGAGAGAAAAAAGGAGGCGGATCACCTGGATGCTGATATTGGCGTAGATGCCTGCAAAGACATCATCGAGAACTACTCCCCATCCCCCCTTTACCTGTTCATTTATAACATTGGCTGGATAGGGCTTTACGATGTCAAAAAACCGGAAGAGAAAAAAACCGAGGATGATATATTTTGCCCCCTTAGGCACATAGAACATGGTAATGAGAAATCCCACGATCTCATCGATTACAATCGGGGGCGCATCCTTCCTCTGAAAGATCACTTCCGCCATCCCCGAGCTCCACACGCCGGCTACGAAGACGACAACGGTAGCAATCCCATAGGTCAGGGGAGTGAAGAGAGAGAGCAGGAGCACAAGGGGGATTGCTGTAATGGTACCTATGGTGCCCGGTGCAAAAGGGAAATACCCTGTGTATACCCCGGTGGAAATGAAGACTGCCAGTTTTTCAAAAAAAAGCTTCAAGACCCCTCCACCCTGATTAGCTCATGTGAAGAGGCCTTCTTAAAGACCTCAGGGGCTCCCTTGATCCTCCCGAACACGTTCACCTTGCCGGCCGGCCGGATCTCTCCATTCTTGCTGATCGGGGTTGGACCGAAGAAAATGCAGAAGGCAGGACCTGTTGGCCAGTATCCGAAGTCTCCCTTTTCGACTGTCTCCCGGGCATCCCTTTCTAAACCGAGCGATACCGGAATGGCGAAATAAATTTCATTACCCCAGAAGTCAAAAGAGGCTTCAAAAGGTAATGCCTGCCAGACTGCATCAGCCGTAGGTGTATCAAACAGTTCTCCTCGAGCTGAGACAGCGCCAACGGTTATAGTAATCTCCCGTGTCATCTTAGGTCAGCCTTCCAGTTCCTCAATCAGGGCTGCAGTAAGGAGAGGAACCATAATCTCATGGTGGCCTATGAAATTATAGCCCTTCCCTCCCCGGCTTACCGGTCTGGTTACAACATTCACAAGAGGCCGGTAATGACGTATAAAATCCATATTCACCGTGGTAAAATTCTCCACGCGGTGATTCAGGTTCCGCACCAGGGTGAGTGCCTTGAGGAAGACCTCGGGGAGGACAACTGCGGAGCCGATATTCACATAGACGCCGCCTTCCAGGTTCGAAACCACTGAAGCAAAGATACGGAAGTCCCTGTGGCTCCCTTCACCAGTCTGAGAGCCATTGAATGAAGGATGCATATGGATGATGTCTGTCCCGATGGCAATGTGGACGGTTACCGGCAGATCGAGCCGTGCACCGGCAGCAAGAATACTTTTATCTCTGTGGGGGAAATCACTGCTCAAGATTCTCATGCCCACTGATTTCCCGATACCCCATCCCGTATCAACCCCATCGTTGATTGCCTGGTTTACCACCTGAGCAGTATCTTCCGCCATACCAAAGTTGCCTGTTTCAAGCTCAGCGGCGACATCCTCTGACGTCTCCCCCTTCATGGCAATTTCTGTATCGTGGATGATCCCTGCTCCATTCAGGGCCACAGCATTAACGAGGCCTTTTCCCATCAAAGAGATGATGAGAGGGTTAAGTCCAACCTTAATCACGTGGGCACCCAGCCCGAAGATAATAGGGCGGTCCTTCCGCCTGGCTTCGACCATACGGCTGACTACCTCTTTCAGCTCTTTTCCTGCAAGGATGTCGGGAAGGCTTTCCCAGAAATTCCGGAAACTTCCTCCTGCCTTACAGACTTTACCGAACTCCTGAATGTTTACCTTGCTCTTCCTGTCCTGAAGGGGGAAGGTCTTTAAGCCTTTCAGGTCAATGGGAGTGTTTCTGTTTTTCACTCAACTACCTCTTCCGGCTCTAACCTTTTGAAATTTTCGGTTATCTTATCTGTATGCACTTGCTCTGTCAAGGGGATTCACCTTATCTTATAAAGACTTAAAGAATTTGTCCCGTCCCTTGATGAGGGCATACTTGATTTATTTGACAAAGTCCGGTAAGAAGGTTATTCATATAAAACAAAAGACAAAGAGGAGGTTATGCATAACCCGTAAATAGGGGGGAAATACTATGAAAATGCAGGAGATTCAATCAAGGGCCAAACAGCTTGGTATTAACTCCTTTGGTAAAACCAAGACAAACCTCATCCGTGAAATCCAGAGGGCAGAAGGAAATTTTGACTGTTTTGGTAGGTCTCAAGATTTCTGCGACCAGTTGATGTGCTGCTTCAGAACCCTGTGTATCCCTGAGAGGAAGTCACAATCAACCAGCAAATAAAGAAAACTAATTGATAGCTATCTAAGCGACCAATGTACATAGCAGAAAAAGATAAGAGCGGCATACCCTGTCTTCCCGAGTCATGGCAAAAAATAATCCATGCAGATTACTATGACCCTTTCTCCGTACTGGGCAGGCACCCGGTCTTCGAGTCTGACGGTAAATCACAGATGGTGGAGGTTCGATGCCTGATACCGGATGCCCGGGATGTTTACTGCCAGACATATAATCCTGACGTCTGGCTCCCCATGAACCAGGTCCATCCATCCGGGTTTTTCACCGGCAGTTTCCCCGAAACCGAGATTCCCTTCCACCCCCGCCTGCGCGCCAGGTTCGAATCAGGAAGTGAATTTATCTGGATCGATCCCTATTCATTCCTGCCGTTGCTCAGCGGTTATGACAGTTATCTCTTCGGGGAAGGCCGCCATCACCACATATATGAGAAACTCGGCGCTCACCTCTGCGTGGCTGACGATATCCCCGGAGTTGTCTTCCGCGTCTGGGCACCCAATGCAAAACGGGCCAGTGTGGTAGGTGACTTCAACAACTGGGATGGGCGCCGGCATGCCATGCGCACGCTGGGATCATCCGGCATCTGGGAGCTCTTTATACCCGGGGTTGCTGAACGGACAGTCTACAAGTTTGAACTGAAAACAAAAGCTGACCACATTATTCTGAAAGCAGACCCTTATGCCTTCTGTGCCGAAATGCGGCCAAATACTGCGACCATCGTTTATTCTCTCGAAGGGTATGGATGGCATGATGAAGCGTGGATGGCAGAGCGCCGCTCCAAGCGTGCCTATGAGCAGCCCATGTCAATCTACGAGGTGCACCTCGGCTCCTGGCGCAGACCGGGAGACCGCCTTCACCGCTATCTGACTTACCGGGAACTGGTTGACGAACTCATCCCGTACGTTAAGAACCTGGGATACACCCACATAGAGCTGCTGCCGGTTATGGCACACCCTTTTGATGCATCCTGGGGGTATCAGGTTTCCGGCTACTTCGCACCAACCGGACGGTTCGGGGAGCCGAAAGACTTTATGGCATTTGTGGATGCCTGCCACCAGAACAATCTCGGCGTCATCCTGGACTGGGTCCCCTCGCATTTCCCCAAAGATGAACATTCCCTTGCCCGCTTCGACGGGACCTGCCTCTACGAACATGAAGACCCGAGAAAAGGTGAGCACCAGGAGTGGGGAACTCTCGTATTCAATTACAGCCGCAATGAAGTAAAAAACTTCCTCATCGCCAATGCCCTCTTCTGGCTCGAGAAATACCACATCGACGGTCTCCGGGTGGACGCCGTGGCGTCCATGCTCTACCTGGACTACTCACGACCGGATGATTCCTGGATCCCGAACGATTTTGGCGGCCGTGAAAATTTAGAAGCTATTGCCTTTCTCCGTGAGTTGAATGAAACTTTCTATCATTATCATCCAGACTGTTTTACTGTCGCCGAAGAATCCACGGCCTGGCCTATGGTTTCACGGCCCACGCATCTGGGCGGACTGGGCTTCGGGTTCAAATGGAACATGGGCTGGATGCACGACATGCTCTCCTACATTGAAAATGAGCCTGTCCACCGGAAGTATCACCACTCAACTCTCACCTTCTCCCTTCTCTATGCCTTCCACGAAAATTTCATTCTGCCCTTATCCCATGATGAAGTGGTTCACGGAAAACGGTCGCTCCTTTCCAAGCTGCCTGGAGACCGCTGGCAGCAGTATGCCAACCTCCGCACCCTCTATGCTTACCAGTATGCTCACCCCGGGAAAAAGCTCCTCTTCATGGGCGGAGAGTTTGGCCAGGACTGGGAATGGGACCACGAGCAGGGCCTCCGCTGGCATCTCCTGAATGACCTTCTGCGCCGGCAAATGCAGCTTCTCATCAGGGACCTTAATACCCTGTACCGCCAGGAACCAGCCTTATGGCAGGTGGATTTTGATCCCCAGGGATTTCAATGGATCGACTTTCATGATTCAGACAACTCCATTGTGGCTTTTATCCGTAAAGGGTTTCATCCGAATGATATCATTTTCTGTGTTTTTAACTTTACACCGGTACCGCGATTCGACTATAAACTGGGCGCTCCCCGAGAAGGGTTCTACCGGGAAATGCTGAACACTGATGCAGGCTGTTACGGCGGGAGCAATCTCGGCAATATCGGAGGAGCAGCAACCATACCTGAGCCCTGTAAAGAATGGCCCTGCTCTCTGACCCTCACTCTGCCGCCGCTGGCAGGAGTTTTCTTCAAGTTTGTTCACTGATGCATAAGGCAGGCAATAGTAAAAAACCCATATGACCAAGCTTAAATATCAAATTTGGAATTTGTCCCCCGAAGGCGGATTGGCATTTAACATTTCTCTTGAACCCTTTTAACTCTTGAACCTTCAAATATGGGAAGGAAAATATCTGTAGTCTTTCCTTTCATACTCATAATCTCTCTCATTCTTCTGCCCGTTTCTTCCCCTGCATTCCAGAACGAGCCTGACGGCTTTGGAGGTGTCCTCTGGGGGACAGATCTATCAACCCTGAGCGGCATGGTCTACGACAGCCAGTTTACCTGGGCTGCAGGCACAACGCTTTTCTTTAAAAGGAAAGAGGACACTCTCAACATGGAGGGAGCAACACTTACATCAATCAGGTACGGATTCTGGGAAGGCAAGCTGTCTGATGTCCTGGTAGAAACAAGGGGACGAAAAAACTGGGTTGCCCTGAAAAGGGCCTGTTTTGAAAAATATGGTCAGGGCTTCAAGGAAAATTACTACATTGAGAACTACCGGTGGTCCGGGAAAATAACGTCAATAGTACTGGAATATAAAGAGAGCGAAGACCTCAACACCCTCCTCATGAAGTCCGAAGTGATCTACGAACAGATCAAATCAAAGCTCAGGCAAAAAGTAGGAGAACAATAAAAAGGGCGAACCACCGGTTCGCCCCTACATAAGACAGAAGGCTCGCCTTGCGGGTAGGTCTTTTATTCTTCATTCCGCAATCAGCAATCCGCATTATCCTAAGAACCTTCTCACCTTTCCTGCGCGGATTACCAGTTCCTGTTCCACGGTAATTATTTGTATTATTCAAAAATTTTCAACCTTGAACCTCTGGAATATCTGTGTAATAATCATTTTTAATAACCACGAAATCTTAAACGATGCAAAAAACTCTGATTGCCCAGGTTGTCGAAGACACCTTAAGCACATACGAAAAAGACGGTGGGATCAACCATATCGAAGGTCCCAATCTTCCGTCCAGAGAGGGTGTTACCGAGATCGTAACCAACCTTCTCCATGTGATCTTCCCTGGCTACTATGAAAAGCAGGAACTCTCAAAGGCTGATGTAACCTTCTATATCTGGGAGAAGATCGTTTCGGTCTATCATAATCTTTCCCGGGAGGTCTTTAAGAGCCTGCGGTACGACCCGAAGAGAAAGCATCTTGATGATGAATCACTTTCCCAGCAGTCAGTAGAGATTACCATCAACCTCCTGCACAGCCTACCGAAGGTTCGTGAGAAGCTGAGCAAGGATGTAGAGGCTGCTTACGAAGGGGACCCCGCAGCGAAGAGTTTCAATGAAGTGATCTTAAGCTATCCGGGGCTGGAAGCCGTCACTATCTACCGCATAGCCCATGAACTGCACATCCAGCAGGTACCCCTCATCCCGCGGATCATGACTGAATTTGCCCACACCAGGACGGGGATTGATATCCACCCCGGCGCAGAGATCGGCGAATATTTCTTCATCGACCATGGAACCGGTGTGGTGATTGGAGAGACCTGTCAGATCGGAAACAACGTGAGGATCTACCAAGGAGTAACGCTGGGGGCTCTCAGCTTCAAGAAGGACAAGGACGGCAAGCTGGTTAAAGGGATCAAGAGGCATCCTACCATCGAGGACAACGTAATCATCTATGCCGGTGCTACTATTCTTGGGGGAGATACGCTCATCGGAAAAAATTCAGTGGTCGGAGGCAATGTCTGGCTGGTTGAATCAGTCCCGCCCAATACCACCGTAACACTCAAATTCCCTGAGCTGACGTACAGCAATCAGAAGACGTAAGGTTAAAAAGAATTCAGAATACAGAAGTCAGAATTCAGGAGAATTATTCTGTATTCTGTCTCCTGACTCCTGGATTCCTCTTCACTATCCAGTTTGCATCTTTGATATTTCTTACATCCCTTCTTGAAACCCTTCATACAACTGATGCAGCGTATCTTTTATCTTCTTCTTAAACTCAGAGGAGTGGAGGCGTACGGAAGGATCATCCCACGTCCCTTTGACTTTTAAGGGGATAACGATCCATCCCCGCTCGTCTTTCAACAGATCGACTACCGCTCTTCCGGTAAAACGTGCAAAAATGCGGGGAGCGCACCTGAGTTCCATGACGAGGTTTAACGTGGAGTCAAGCCTTACATTTCCCTTATAGGAGACCTCTAAATCCGGCGCCTTCAGCCACCCGTCAGTCTTCACCTTTCCTTCTCCTACCTGAAAATCCATCTTTCCCGCAGATACCGTGAGCGGGCTTAACCCTTCATAGCCGAGGATAGTTGATGCCTGTTCTAAGACCTTGATCCCGGCAATCTTCCCCTGGCTCAGGCTGATCCTGCCATTACCCTGAAGCTGTTCTTTATTGATGCCTTTCTTTTCCCACATCCCGTTCAGCTTAACTTCTCCTGAGAGGTTCCCGGTTATATCCCTCCTTGAATTAGAAGCCGATAATGAAAGGCACTGGTCGATTGGAATCCTGTCGGCCCTTACCTCTATTGAAAAATCCTGCCCTTCTTTCGCAAACCCGATATCTCCCTTCGCCTGTATAAATCCTTCACCCATTTTCCCTTTAACACCTGTCAGGTTGAGCGTTTTCTCTTTCCAGGAGAAGTTTCCCCCAAGGTCTTTCAACGTCACTCCGCGATAAACAACCTTCCCTTTCCCGACTTTACCCTCTAACTCTTTTCCCTGCTCCCAGGTAAGCTGATAGGTACCTTCGGCCTCAACCTTATCATCGCGGATTTTCTTT
>JAPLJA010000235.1 GCA_026388815.1 Pseudomonadota bacterium | reverse complement strand
AGAGAGACGTTGTCTGGGGATCCTGGGCAGTAAGAACGTCTGGATCAAAGGTAATCGCTATGGCGCCTGACTTGATTCCGCTTGCATTATTAATCTGTATCGCTGCCGTGAGAGTTTCGCCCGGGCTCCCGGATAGATTGGAGAGAGACAGGGTCTTAGCCTGGGTTTGTGAGGTGCCGATGGCGTAGAGGTTCTTACTTGAACCCACATAGATTGTCCCGTCTGAACCGATAGCAGGCGAGGAAAAGACTCTTCCACCCGTGTCATACTTCCACAGCTCGGTACCATCCGGGTTCAGGGCATAGATCTTGTCATCATTGCATCCCACATAAATTATCCCGTTCGCATCAATTACTGGAGAAGAATCATACCCTTGATCTGTCCCAAAGCCCCACTTCTTAGTGCCGTCTGCATTGACCGCTACGAATTTATTACCGCACCCCACGTAGATCGTCCCGTCTGAACCGATAGCAGGCGAGGAAAAAACATTGCCCCCGAGATCATATCTCCAGAGCTTGGTGCCGTCTGCGGGAATGACGGCATACAGGTACCCATCTGATGACCCCGCGTAAATCGTTCCATCAGCACCAAGAGCTGGCGAAGAGTTGATCTGCCCGTTTGTGTCAAATTTCCATTTTTTGGTACCGTCAGGGTTTACGGCATGCAGTTTTCCCTGGTTTGATCCCACGTAGATCGTCCCATCAGGGGCAAGTGCCGGTGAAGAAAATATATCCCCTCCATCTCCTCCCGCATCATACTTCCACTTCTTCGTACCATCAGGATTGAAAGCATAAAGAAAGCCATCGTTTGACCCGACGTAGATGGCCCCGTCCGGGCCGATAGCTGGTGATGACTGAACCCGGTTTTTGGCCTTTCCCTTCCATTTCGAGGTGCCGTCCGGGTTAATAGCATGAAGCTTGTCGTCATCAGCACCGACGTAGATGGTCCCGTCAGAGCCAATAGCCGGCGTAGAAATTATCTTGCTACCTGCCTTATATTTCCATATTTTGATGCCATCCGGTGATACCGCATAGAGGCCGTTGTCTTCAGAGCCGATATAGATCGTTCCGTCAGCACCGATTACCGGCGAGGAGTTAATTTTATCATTTGTTTTAAATTTCCATTTCAGGGTATTGACGGTACTGCCTGCAAACGCGCTCCTGCCGGTTCGGAGCAGATCACCCCGGAACATCGGCCAGGGGGTGTTAGCCAGTTCTGCGAATACAGGAGCAGGTACAAGGGCCATGAGGAATAAAACAGTAACGATTGTATAAGCGGCTATTCTTTTCAATGGTTCTCCTTTTAACTATGTTGAAAGCTTAAAGTGATTATAATGCATGAGCCGGTAATGTCAAGTTTATGGGGCATGATTAAAGATCTTCTGGGGGACATCCAGGAGCTGCTGAGGGATGCCCAGAAGCCCCTCCAGGATATTAGTTACGCCCCTTGTGAGTGACTTGAGGGGTATCACTTTTACTTCAGGGTCAGCAATTTTACCGGCAACTTTGAAATAACTTATAATAAGACTTCTATCTTTGCCTGTAAAAATCTTTCCGATGATGGGAATATTATTCAATATTTTATCCACGGTAACCAGAGGCTCTACCGCCAGGTTGAGGTTCAGTTCATCCATGGGCAGATTAATCGAGCCAACCGCTGAGATCCTCATCTGATCACCATCAAGGAAGAGATCCTCCGTACTTATCACTCCGTCCTTTATCGTGAGCGTGCCCTTGATGCTCTTGTAGGGCATGCCCCCGGTAATGAACTCATCAAAATGTAGCTTAAAGATCTGATAAACATTCAATATGGTAAGAATCTTGGAGAGGATGGTAAATCTCTGAATCCTCCCATCAGAAAGTTTCAGCTTTATAGTCCCGTTCAAGGATTTGGTAAGTTCTTTTAATTCAGGAAACTGGCTTTCAAGGCCTCCTTCAAGATTAACCGTGCCTGATATTGTATCATCCTTCAGGGAGAGCAGATCCAATATCTCTTTTGCATCCATGTTCTTCATGGTGAAATCAGACTCGATGCGGGTGTATTCTTTCCACGCAAGATCAAACGTAAGTTCAGAAGTCACCTTGCCGGCACCACTTACGAATTCAAGCGGCGCAAGGGTCAAGGCACATTTCTTCATAACCGCCTTCGTCTTCACATTGGAAAACGTAAAATTCTGGTATCTTCCCTGTGCGATTGAAACGTCCCCCTCAAGTGAAACAGCTGCAAGCCACTCTCTCTTTCCTTTCTCTCGTTTTTCTTCCTCCAGTCCTATCCGCTTCTTCAGGGTAACAAGGTCATCCAGCACGATAAAAGGTGAAGAGGCATGCAGGCTAATCCGTGGCTTTAAAAACCCGTTCACAGTCCCCTTGACACTAAATGTTGATTCACCGGTAGCGAATACAAAGCTATCCAGCGTGAGCAATTTTTTATCAAACCTGATGCTGCTGCTCACGGTGACGATGGGTTTAGGAGATGATTTTGTCCTCAGTCCTACCCGGTCACATTTTACCATCCCTGCGACATCTGCTTTACCCCAGTTTCCCCACTCCCCTCTGATTGCAACCTCACCAGAAACAATCCCCGTGAGCCTGAGATCCGGTATATTGATATATGACAGCTCCGCAAGATTGAAACCTTTTGTTGTCACTGAAGAAGAAAATGGAGTGCTATCGTTAAGGTTGAATTTTCCTCTCCCCCTGATCTCGGATGACTTGAGCATATAGCGAAGGCTATCGAGCTGCAGATTATTCTTTCCATAGAGGTACAACCCACTGCATTGCAGTTTATTACTCACCCCTTTTGGCTTCTGAAGGCATTCACTGAGCCGGTAACTCCCTCGTGTAAGATCCAGGTCTCCGGAAAAGCTCAGCTTGTTCAGATATCCCTTAAAAGTACCTTGAAGGTACCCTGTTCCCTGCGGATAAATATCAGCAAAGAACCCTTCAGGCGTAAAACGCTTTAGCTCAGGAAGTTTGATATCAGAGGTCATCGTGAGATCAAAAAAGGAGTTAATCTCCTGCCACTCTCCCATCTTCCCCATAAGAGAAAAAGTCGACTGGCCCAGCTTTCCGGTGATACCCCCGCTTG
Source organism: Pseudomonadota bacterium (assembly GCA_026388815.1). GTDB lineage: Bacteria > Desulfobacterota > WTBG01 > JAPLJA01 > JAPLJA01 > JAPLJA01. Next base: position 6,101 of record JAPLJA010000235.1, on the reverse strand, counting down.
TCAACAGCCGGTCAGTAAACGGGATCAGCCCGTTCAGGTCAGTGAGCGGGTAAGGCAGTTTCTTATGAGCGATACTCACCCTGTTCATGGAAAGCGAGCCATCGAATACAGGAGGCACATACTGGCCGCTGAGCCTAATCCCGGATATGGAAAGCTTCATCTCTGCCTGTCCGCCCAGTGCAGTAATATCCTTGAGCAATGGCTTCATCCGGGCGGGCATTTGTTCATGGAGCAGCATGGGGAGCATCTGAGGCATTTTTAAATCAGCATCTGCTTTAAGGCTGAGCGCCGCTTTATCATAGAGGTGGGTGATTCTACCCTCTGCCCTGCTGAGAGGTGATCCCCTCAGTGTGCCGGTTAAGTCCCTCATAAAAAGATTACCCCTGTCAATAACAATACTCCCCTGCAAATCCTTGAGGGGGATGAGGCCTTCCAGGAGGGTGAGACTGAATCCTGACACCTGTGCCTTCCCTTTGATCAGGTCAGAATATCCCGCCTGGTTTATTTTTGCGAAGTCTTTAATCCTTCCAGAGCAGCTGGCAGATTCAACCTCAACCCATCCCTCTTCCATGCTCTTCATCCAGAACCTGGCAAGACCCGGGGCCATGATCTTGAGCGGCAGATACCCCCTGAACCGGCTCCAGAGAAAGCGGTTACTCTTCAGTTCAGCGGCTAAATAAAGATCTTTTGCCTTCATGCCCCTCAGCATAAAGGAGCCGGTAAATTTACAGTCATCAAGGCGGAGATCAACTGCGGGAACGTGCAGGGAATCATCATCTTTATCCAGTCTGTACGACAATTCTACGTTCCCTGGAGTCAGGGGAGAAGCAAATACTCTGGGATACGCCAGAATGGCCTCCTTCATTTTCAAAGACCCTCTGGAATGGAATGCATGAAAGGGATTACCGCGAACATTGATATTGAGATCAACGATGGCCGTTGCCTTTTCAAAAGGGAGGAAACGCTGGTAATAGGGCCAGAAACAAGGTAGGGGAAAATCCTTCAGTTCCACCTGTGAATCAAGAACGAGGCGTGAAAAATCCCCGTTTTGCGGGAGTTCGTTCATTCTCCCCTCTATCCGCACCAGGCTCTTGTGACCGCTGTTTACAATTCTGCTGGTAAAGTTAAAGACTATCCCTTCTCTCCATCCCTTTCTTTGTATCCATTTCATTTCCACCCCCTCAGCCCTCACAATCAGAGGATTGGGCATGACAGAGCGGTCGATAAATTCTACCGCTCCCTGCCTGATGATTGCCCTGTTGATTGACAGAGAAGGTGTTAAGAGTTGTTTGAAGGCACCCGGAGGCTTCTGTTCTTTCTGGAGAAGAGAAGAAATGTCTTTAAGGAGGGGCGCTGCCCCCGTTTCGTCTCTGACTATCGTTATTCTGGGGCTGTCTACAATAACCTTATGAAAAACTACCTGGCGGATGAGGAGCGGAAAGAACTTCAGACCAAAGGTAAGATGGTTCGCTGTAAAAATATCCTGTTCTCCTCTCTCGTCTTTTATGGCGAACTGCGTAACTTCGACCCCCAATCCTCCCCAGATTTGTGCACTCACACTACCGATTGAAACCTTACGGTGAATCACCGCTTCAATATTCTGTGCAAGAAAACCGGAATACTGCTCGATGTTCGAGAAAAAATAATAAAGGGTTGCCCCGCTGACGATGAAAACGATGCACCCTATGGAGGCCAGGAGAATGAGGATTTTCTTCTTAAGGCTCATGCAAGAGAGATAATGGTTGTAATGTTCTTAAAAGTCTGATAACCGTTATTAAATTCCGCGTACTATAACACAAACAATTTCGGCTTTCTACTGATGAAAGAATTTCAAAACCGGACCATAGCCCTCAGTGGAAAGGGCATTCCCTACCATCTCGTATACCACCTCCTTGAAGCAACTCCAAAATTTGTCAAGCCTTCACCGGGCCAGAGCAAGAGGTTTCATGATGCCAACCTTCTCTGGAGGGGCACGATAGACGACAGAGAGATTGAGGCAATCAATGACCTCGAGATGAAAGCTGAAGGACTCACGCCGTCTGTCCTCGATTTACGGGCCATGGTAGATTTCTGCTGTATCTGGAGGTATGACTACCCGGAGAACCTCCTGTTCATATGCAAATCTATCGGTGAAATGAAAGCATACCCAGCCCGCTGTCACTACCAGGTAGGCACCGAAAGAGGAGAAGAACTCAACACCTATTCCTCGGCATTAAAAAGCTGGCTCGACGGAAAACAGGTTTTCTCCACAGAACGAGAACAAGAGATCACAGCTGAGGTCTTCAGAATCCTCGGCACAAAGAATCCGTTGAAAGAAAAACTGGCTGAGAGAACCTACCTCGGGTTAGTTAACCGGTATTTTGACTGTTCCTTTTTCGGGTACGATCCCTCAGAAACCCGCGTGTCCATCTCCCCCTTTTTCTCACAGGCAAAATCCAGTAACCGGCAAAACAGGATCTACGAACTGGAAAGGGAGATTACCCGAGAGATGGGGGGGGAAAGCTATAATTTTCTGGGCGAAGTGGGTGGCGTTGAACCCCCCTGTCATTTTAAGTATATCCGGAGGCTTCTCATCCTGATCGGAAGCATAGGATCGTTGAAATGGCGGGGATATAGCCCTTCTATGGATCCGCGGATGAAAGGGAGGAGAGAGCTTACCCGTCTCTGCCTTACAGCCATCGAATCTTTTTTTAGAGAGAAGGAGATAAAAGCTGATGGTGCACTGGATAAGCAGCAGAAAGAACTCAGGGATAAAATTATTGCATCACTGGGGAAACCCGACACGCTCAAGAAATGGCTTACCTTCTCTCTCTATAAAAACGTCAAGAACCAGACCCTCTATCAGGCTTACACCATGAAGCAGTGGGTCGAGTTCGTGAGGATCAAGGATGCCTATATCAGCAACCTGTCTGCCTCCGGCTAAGAATCGTTTGGATGTTAAAAAGTATCGTGGTTAAACTTTTTTAGACAATACCCTGTATGGCTAAGAAATCTTTTTCATTCAGATATCTCTCGGTAGTCCTTGCCTTGATCGTGGGCCTTATATCATCCTATGTCATGTTGAAGTTTTTACAGTCACGAGAAAAGGACAGTATGCAGGCTGATTTCAACGCCCTGGCCAAAGACCGCTTTTATTCTCTGCAAAAAAGCATCAATGGTTACTTTGAGGTGCTCAATTCTATTGGTGCAACCTCTGCAGCCAGTAAAAATCAGATAAATAAAAATGAGTTCAGACTGATTGTTCAATATGCCCTCCTGCGCCTGCCGGATGTGGAAGTGCTGCAGTGGATCCCCTGTGTTCCCAGTTCAAAACGGCTTCAATTCGAATTGAATGCCTTCCAGGATGGTTATCCCGATCTTCAGATCAGCGAACGAAATTCTCAGGCCAAGATTGTAAGTGCGGCTCCACGCAAAGAATATTTCCCTCTCTATTATTTTGAGCCTTTTTATATTGACGATTCTACCCAAGGAAGACCCAACGTGGGATTTGACTATGCTTCAGAACCAATACTCCGGGAAGCAATGGAGAAAGCAAGAGATACAGGAACAATAGCTGTTACCGCTAAAATGAAGCTATCCAGACTGATACGGGAGCCCAGCGGTCAAAACGGCTGCGCATTCTTTTTGCCGGTTTGTCAACCAGAAAAGCCCCATTATAACCTTGAAGAGCGCAGATTGAATCTTGCTGGTTTTGTAGCCGGGGCCTTCAATATTGAAAAAACTGTGAAAATTTCTCTTCAGGCCTTTCAGCCAGCAGGTATTGACATCTATCTCTACGATGAAACAGCCCCGCCAATATCTGACCAGCGGATCCTCTGTATGCACAGTGACCTTATGCAAAAAGGTTCTTCTCCCATATCACCACAGAAGGAAAAGGAAGCGGGTAAAGTGTTTCAGTGGCAAAAATCATTTGGGGTTGGAGGTCGTACCTGGTCTGTCCTCTGCAGTTCAAACTCTGATTTTCTTTTAACGTATAGCCGGTGGGGCCCCTGGATTGCTTTTTCCACTACCTTACTCTTCACCTTCTTATTGTCCGGATACCTTTTCACCCTTTTGCACCGCACGAAACAGGTAGAACGGCTTGTCATCAAAAGAACTGCCGAACTCTCACAAGAAATCACTGAACGCAAGCGGGCAGAGAAAGACGTCAAGGAAAGTGAAGAGCGACTGAAGATCATCATGGATTCTGTTCAGGCTGCGATTATGGTTATTGACGCTGAATCACTCAAGATTGTTGATGTTAATCCGGTAGCCGTAGAAATGATTGGTTTTCCTAAAGAACAGATTATAGGGGAAACGTGCTACAAATTTGTCTGCCCTCATGAAAAAGGCAAATGTCCTGTAATAGAGAACGGGAAAACGGTGGATAGATCAGAGGGTGAATTGGTCACAGCGAATGATAAAACCATTCCCGTTATCAAGAGTGTGAATTCAATAATGATGAAGGATCGCCGCTACTTCGTTGAAAGCTTCATGGATATAAGCGAGCGCAAACAGCTGGAGGAAACACTCCGCGCACTCTCTCTTGTTGATGAGTTAACAGGTATTTATAACCGGCGCGGATTTTTGACCCTTGCTGAACGGGATTTGAAGCTTGCAAAACGGACGCATACTCCGCGGGTACTCCTCTTTATCGACCTCGATCAGATGAAATCGATTAATGACACTCTTGGACACCAGGAAGGTGATCTTGCTCTCATTGACACTGCATCTATCCTCAAGCAGGCATTCCGGGATTCTGATATCATTGCAAGAATTGGCGGGGACGAATTTGTCGTCCTTGCGGCAGTCACGGAAGTGGCAGAGAGAACCAGAGATCCATTCGGGGCACTCACTTCCCGCTTACAGGAAAAAGTGGGCTTGCATAATGAAACGGGAAATCGCCGGTTCAAATTATCAATGAGTCTTGGTATAACTCATTACTCTCCGGAGTCTTCCTGTTCTGTTGATGAACTTCTTTCCCGTGCTGATTCACAGATGTACGCTCAGAAGAAAAAACTGTACAGCCCCGCATCTTAACCGAGATATTTGCGCACATCTTCAGGTGTGTTAATATTAACGAAAGAGCGGAAATCCGGATCTACCCGGCTGAGCTCTTTCTCCTTTACCTCTCTCACTCTCACCTTTTTAAAGAAATTAATAATTTTGAGATTATCCTCGTTTATCAGCCTTTCCATAAAAGGGAGGCAGCGGCGTGAGTAGATGGCGTGGAGAGGATGAAAACCGTCACTGAGATGAGGGATGACCACGTCATGATGGTCAATCTTCCCGACCAGGTATTCGATAACTTCTCTCCTGATGAATGGAATGTCACAGGCAACCACCATGGAGTGAGGATGAGAAGAGTAAAAGAGGCCGGTGTAAATACCGCCGAGAGAGCCTTTCTGAGGTATGATGTCAGCGGCAATCCGTGCATTGAGGTGGGCATAATCCAGAGGAGTATTGGTTACGATAATCACCTCAGGGAAGAGCGAACCGAAGAGTTCTACAGTTGCGTCTATGATCCTCTTTCCATTGACTTCGATGAATGCTTTGTTCACTCCCATCCGGCTGCTTTCCCCCCCGGACAGGATTATTCCGCTTGCCTTCATCTTCTTATCCTTACCTTACATAAGATTGCTTCGTCGTCCGACCCAGCGGACTCCTCGCAATGACCTTAAGTGAGCTTTTAAATACGATATGTCATTGCGAGCAAAGCGAAGCAATCCCCTCTTTTACGCTATGCCCTGGCACCCTATTTTCTATTTCTTAAGGAATCTCTCTTCAATAAAATCAGCGATTCTCTCAATTTCATCCAGGCCAAAACAGGGAACTCCCCTGTCCAGGGGTGCATCAGAGGCGAAGGCGATAAGGTGATCATTCTCAGTACAGAGCGGTTCACCATGTGCTTCTTTTCTGAACACCTCAATCTTGGGCTGGCTATCCCTGTAATACCCTTCAGAAATGATGAGATCAACATTGCTGACAAACCAGTCCTTCAGTTCAGCGAGGGTCAAATCCCGGTCCACATCCGCTACGAGAGCCACCTTTTCTGGAGAAGAGATGATGGAAATCACTGCACCTGCCTTTTTCTGCCGGAAGCTGTCTTTTCCCTCCCGGTC
>JAPLJA010000189.1 GCA_026388815.1 Pseudomonadota bacterium | reverse complement strand
TGACTTCCCTGATCTCACCCTCATCATCGCCCATGCCGGATATCCCTGGATCGATGAGACCATCATGGTCGGGCTCTATGCTCAGAATGTGTATGCAGATATCTCAACCCTGAATCAGGTCGAGGAGGTCATGGGCTGCGAAGTGATCCTCCCCACCCTCCGCAGGCTGAAAGCGTCGCTCGGCGTCAGCCGTATTCTCTTCGGCTCAGACGGCATCTTCAACCTTGAGAAGCTCATCCAGGCAGTCAAGACCGCAGACTTCCTCTCTGAGAGTGATAAGGAAAAGATTCTATGGAAGAATGCAGTGGGGATTTTGGGGTGAGACTAATTTCAGAACTAATGTGCAGGAGATGAATAATTGAATTACAGAGATTATATGAAAAGAATACAAGAAAAACTTGGTGAAAGTAAAGCACCCGATCGTATTCAGGAAGCCCCTTGGCTTGATATCGTAATAAAAGAATTAAACGACATATCAAAAGACTGTGCAACCGAACTTCAACGTGAAATTAATTGCTGCTGGAATAAAGGGAGTTACTGTTTAGATTTGCATGAAGCACCACCTACAAGGCTTCTGGCTTTAGAAATTGCATTGGCTTCTTGGTTAGGATGGATAATGCACGAAAAACATGGTGATGGTGATCAATTATTTTCTTCAAAGGATTGCTGGGTAAGGATAGAAGAAGCTTATTTATACGGTGTAAAACTTTCGAAGGAAAACCAAAGACCTTAGAAAAAATTCTATGAGAACCAACCACAAAATAATCATCGGTGACTCACGATGGATGAAAGAAGTTTCGGATGAATCTGTCCACCTTGTGATTACTTCTCCCCCCTACTGGCAACTCAAGGATTACGGCAATGGAAACCAGATTGGTTTCAATGATACGTATGAGGAATACATCAACAACCTTAATTTGGTCTGGAGTGAATGCCACAGGGTTTTACATAAAGGCTGCCGTTTATGCGTGAATATCGGTGATCAATTCGCTCGTTCTGTTTATTACGGAAGATATAAGATCATTCCCATAAGGACAGAGATTATCAAGTTCTGTGAAAATACTGGCTTTGATTATATGGGCGCTGTTATCTGGCAGAAGGTTACCACTTGCCATACCACTGGCGGGGCTACCGTAATGGGTTCTTTCCCATATCCGAGGAATGGAATCCTTAAATTAGATTATGAATTCATACTAATCTTTAAAAAATATGGGGAATCTCCGAAGGTTAGTAAAGAGGTCAAAGAAAAATCAAGATTAACCCAGGAGGAATGGGGTCAGTACTTTACTGGCCACTGGAACTTCCCGGGAGAAAAGCAGGATAAACACCTTGCCATGTTCCCTGAAGAACTGCCGAGGCGGCTTATTAAAATGTTCAGTTTCGTGGGAGATACGGTGCTTGACCCGTTTCTTGGAAGCGGGACAACAAGTCTGGCTGCGAAAAACCTGCATAGAAACTCAATCGGCTATGAGATAAACGATGAATTTCTGCCTGTAATAAAGGAAAAACTTGGCTTACGGCAGAAGACTATTTTTCAGGATGTAACCTTTGAGACAATCAAGCAGGGAGAGCCGAAAATAGATTTCAATGAGGAGATAAAAAAACTTCCTTACATTTTCAAAGACCCAATAAAGTTTGACAAAAAGGTTGACCCTAAGAAATTAAGGTTTGGCTCCAGAATAGACAATTCTCATTCTGAGAGGGAAACGTACTATTCAGTAAAGGAAATTATTTCTCCTGAAGAGTTAGTCCTTAATAACGGATTGAAAATCAGATTATTGGGCATAAAAAAGAAGGCAGAAAAAAATGGAGAAGCAATTCAGTTTTTAAGAGAAAAGACTCGTGGTCAAAAGGTGTTTTTGAGATTTGACAATACGAAGTATGACGAGAACAACAATCTGCTCTGCTATCTTTATCTATGGAACAAGACTTTCTTAAACGCCCATTTGATTAAAAATGGTTTGGTGGATGTAGATACTACATCTGAATTTAAATATAAATCAAAATTTATTGCAGGGAACATGGCGAGATAATGGCAAAAGAGTGGATAATAAATCAAGCAAATATGCGATGGCAGTTTAATAGACCACGGAACGTTGGAAAGGTTTCCGAAGAAATAAGAAAGTGTACTCCGAAATCCTTAGAAGACTGGGAAACGTTTTATTATAAAAACGTCTATGCCAAAGAACATTTAGAGGACTTAGGGCGTAAGCTATATGTAAAGATCAGTGAAGTGTGTTTGGCAGAAATTGAAAATATTACAGAACAGGATTGCATAGATTTTGTTACCAATCTGGTTATTAACAGGACATATGATGGATATCAATCTGAAATTCAAACCATTTATGGACAGTTGCAGCAGGAATTGGGTGTCAAGGTAGAACCAGCACCGGATGAATGGGATAGAGGATACAATGTGGATTTCTTCATTAAGGTAAAGGATAAATATATTGGACTCCAGATTAAACCGGCAGCGTATGCTTATATAACACAGATCATCAATGAATTAGAATTCCAGAAAAAGACCCATGAAAAGTTCACTGAGAAATATGGTGGCAAGGTGTTTTATATTATCTCCATCAAGGAAGGGGCAAAGAAGATTATTTATAATCGCGAGGTAATTGAAGAGATTAGAAAGGAAATTGGGCGATTAGAAAGAGCGTGAGCTGAGTGTGCACTTAAGTTTAATTTCCCCTGATACAACGTCAGGCTTACCCTGATATGGAAATAAAAGACTTGTGAAGACCTCCTTGATACCCTTTTCCGTAATGCCGAGGAGATACAACCTCCTCAATAAAACGAACCTGTACGCTGAATGGTCATTCATTGATGCAACAGTAACTTCCTGCCAATTTATACCATCACGATTTCCAGAACCCCTTAAATTACCGCAATAAAATCCCCACCCTTTTTACGCATTTAATATGTGAAAAATGCTTGACATAACCTCGGTGATTACGATATGAATAGCCATTCAGTCTTTTCCTTTTAAGGGGAAAATAGTATAATAGTTTTGGCGTTCTAAACTCTCTTATTTTTGAAGGATTTATAGGGTTTTGGCCAATCTTCACTCCTTGTTGGGGGAGAAGGGTAAGGGGAAACATTCAAAAACTCCCCAGGACAATTATCAGGTTGCCTTTGATCTGGCCTGTGAACAGTTGCGGAACTCTGATCTGGCTGAGCGATGCGCGAAGAGCGGAGCGGTTTTTGAGAAGAGCGGCGGCGAAGAAGGTTTAATCAAGCTCCTTTTTCTAAATCAGACGTGTGAGATTAGGACACCCCGTATGGAGATTGGTTATGCAGGGAGTGAAGAGGAGGTTCCTATCTGGGCCAAAATTCTGATTATCCACTATCTCAATCGTTCAAAGGGTTTACCTCTGAGCGGGCAGTGGGTAACCTTCAGACAGGTACCAGGCGGCTCAGGTTACTACCCAGCCTATGTAAAGCGGGCATTAAACCCTCTCGTCAAAGCCTTTGGTTCCAATCTGAAGCTCTTAATTGATGCAGCCAGGCAATTCGGGGGATGGGAAGTAAAGCAGGGCGATGCAGGGGTGACCATTCAGGCCTTTCCCCATGTACCTCTTACGTTCATCATCTGGAAAGGGGATGAGGAATTTCCACCTGAGGCCAACATCCTCTTTGATTCAACGATTACCGAGAATCTCTCAACCGAGGATATTGAAGTCCTCTGCCAGATGGTGGCTCTGAAGATGAAAAAATGGGCAATCACGTAGGGGCGAACCGACGGTTCGCCCACACGGGAAAACATTATGACCCGTTACAACCCTGACATGAATCAGCGCCATTCAATACGTCTCCGTGAATATGATTATTCAAAGGCAGGGGCATATTTTGTAACCCTCTGTACCCAGAACCGGGAATGTTTATTTGGAGAAATTAGGGATGGAGGGATGCGATGGAATGATGCGGGGGAGATGGTGATTGATGAATGGTTGCATACAGGCGATGTGCGTGGGAATGTTGAATTGGACGCTTTTTCTGTTATGCCCAATCATTTTAATGGAATATTGGTGTTAACCGATGATGATAGGGGCACGGCGCGCCGTGCCCCTACGTTAGAACAATTTGGCAAGCCCGTTGGTGGTTCGTTGCTGGACAATGAAAATCCTGATCGGGTTGAACAAAGAGGAAAAGATATATCCGCCTGCGGCGGGCCTTCGGTCTTATGTAGGGGCAACCCTGCGTGGTTGCCCTATTTTGGGGTGTAAGGATAATTCATAGGAGGAATGACAATGGTTAAAAGATTTATATTTTTTACTCTAATACTGGCATTTGTGGTGGTTGGGGCATCCCGCGATGGAAATATCATGCCAACCAGAGACCCCGGGTGGGATACAGATGCTACAGTCAATGATGGAGCCGTTACGTGGCAACACGCACTTGATTACGTGGCAAAACTTAATGCTGAAAATTACCTTGGCCACTCTGACTGGAGGCTTCCCAATGTCAATGAACTGGAAAGCCTTATCAATGCATATGAACTGAACATCGCCACCTGGCTTAATACCCAGGGCTTTATCAATGTGCAGGCCAACCACTACTGGTCCTCTACTACCGTCGCCGACTATACGTACTACGCGTGGGACGTCAATATGCATAGCGGCTACGTGGACTACTACTATAAGTCCGACGGCTACTACGTATGGCCTGTACGTTCTGGACAGTCTGGAACATTTGATAATTCGGTCATTTCACTTCCTAAAACCGGACAGAAAAAGTGTTATGATACATCAGGTAACGAAATTCCCTGTTCAGGCACAGGGCAGGATGGGGAAATTCAAGCAGGAGTTGCCTGGCCCGATCCAAGGTTTTCAGTGAGCGGTGATTGTGTGACAGACAATCTAACAGGGCTTATGTGGACAAAGGATGCAAATTTACCTAATGGTACAAAGACATGGCAACAAGCACTGGATTATGTGGCAGGAATGAATGCAGGAACCTATCCCAACTATGGGTACACAGACTGGCGTCTGCCCAACCGAAAGGAACTGTACAGCCTGATGGACTTTTCCCAATATAATCCTCCCCTCTCGTCAGGACATCCTTTCACCAATGTGCAGGCCAGTAACTATTGGTCCTCTACGAGCTTCGCATACTACCCGGACGACGCGTGGGTCGTCTATATGTGGGATGGCGTCGTGAGCTACAACTATAAGTCCAACTACGATTATATGTGGCCTGTTCGTGGAGGACAGATTCAGCCAGCCGGATGTTCAACTTGGTCTGATGTAATCGGGAAATACAACACCTATGTGAGTGGTCAAGCAAGCTGGAATGATGTGATTACCTGTTATAACGAATATGCGTCTTAAAAAAAGACCTACCGCGAAGCGCGGCCTTCGGTCTTATGTAGGGGCACGGCTGAGAAAAATAATACTGTGTCCACCTCGTAAATTCATCGTTGAGGAGCAAGATATCGTCCACTGATTAAGAGATTTCTTGAGAATCGGAGAACATGTCCAAGGACAAGAGCGATAACACCATCAGCTACAAGAGGTTCCTCCTTACGACCAAGGGACTCCCCCTTTTAAGCAAGAGGGTATTCCTCATCTTCAAGCGATTCGATTTTGGTGTGAAAAAGATAGACAGGTGCATCCTGGATTATATCTACATCCTCAGGAAGTATAACTGCAGACCAACCCTGTTTACTACAGCCGTCCTCCTAACCCGATATCCCTCGATTTTTAAGAACTACCTGAAAGAGGGTGCAGAATTTGGCTGCCATGGATTATTTCATGGGGATTACACTCAGTTGAGCTTCGAAGATCAAGTTAAACAAATGAACGGTGCCCGAACGTTTTTCCAAGAATGTGCGATACCCTGCCGCGGGTTCAGACCACCCTATCTCAAATGGTGTCATGCGACGACCAGAGCATTAAGAGAAGCTCACTATGAATGGTCCAGTAATCAGGTAATTCTGTGGGACATATTAAAACAAGATGATTTTAAAGAACGGTACTGGAGTGATTATCAAAAAAGTATCACAGATATTTATCTCCCTCAACGCGAGGATAGAGCCTACCCATTGCCAAATGAACGAGAAGGAATAATTGATATTCCCGTCTCTATTCCTGATGATGAAATCCTTATTGACAGGCTGAGGATAACAAACCAGGAACACATTTTTGACTACTGGAAAGCTATCTTTGACAAAATATACCAGTCTGGAGGAGTGTTCGTCCATATAGCCCACCATGAGAGAATGTCTTATTTTAATGAAGCTCTTGATGCACTTCTTAAATATGTAACAAATGCAAAACATTCAACCTGGATTGCTACGCTTCAGGAAATTTATCAATGGTGGAAAGAGAGGAATACCTTTTCCTTCAGAATTGAGAAATCGGGAGAGAATGAATATTGCGTACAGTGCAATTGTTCTCCGCGGGCAACAGTGTTATTGAAAAGGTCCTCGAATAACGGTGGGTACAATTTAAATGGTTACCGTGTCATTCATGACCGACCGTTTATCTATAGAGGTCCACGGAAACCCGCCATCGGGATTCCGGCGAATGCGCCAGATGAATTGCAGTCGAATCTGAGATCATCAGGTTTTGCCTATGAAATTTCGTCAAGGCAGGAAGATTATGAAATATTTTTAGATGAAAAGCAATCCGCAAGCAATAACTTAAAAAACTTACTGGAATTCATTGAGAGTTCAAGCGGTAACGTTTTAAGATTCTGGAATTGGCCTGATGGTCATAAATGTGCATTTTCTGCCTCCAGCGATATTGATAGCATAACACTTAAGGACTTTTACTACCGTGCTAAGGAGTTTTCTGATTATAGGACTTTTTTAAAGACCCAGGAACAATCTCGGGATAAAAGAAAGAATAAAGTTTAAATGGTGTCGGAATCAGCATTTTCCAATGATCCTCAGGTGAGAAGAAAAGCTTATACCCTTGCAGAGAAGGGCTATCAGGTTGTTATCGAGGATTGCGTTCATGTCCTGGGCGCTTTATGCTACAGACAACAGGTCGGGACCTTTGGCAGGGCTGCATTCTTCAGCACTGAAGAAACTAAGATCATCTCAACCACGATGGGTGGAATGAATATTGTACTGTTTCATCAACTATCAAACAGGAGATAGCATTGATTGGGGTCATCTGCGGCAAGCATGATGAAGAGATTGTTAAAGAATTTTTTGAGTTGTTTAAGACACCGTGGGAGTTCTACGAAAATGCCCGGATCTATGAAGTTATACTCACAACAGTTAACACTATTGAAGATACAAAGGCTAAATGTATTTTTGTTTTTGGAAGTGAAAAAAAAGAGTTAGGTTGTGCGACTAATATTAATATAGATATACGGTCTAACAGTAAAGAACGAATGGTTACTTTTAGGGGAAAATATTTTCCTGTATATGGCAGATTACTCACCTTTGACGAGAAAGGAACAGAAATTATCAAAACCAGAGGACAAGAGGAAACGGTAGGTTTTAAAATAATCGCACAGGGTAACGTGGTCTATCGTATCGGATACGATTTATTTCAGGAGATTCACTTTTTGCTTTCCTACGGCCAACCAGTCGAGTATTCACACATTCCAACGCTGGAAATGCACATAGCAATGCTCCGTTCCTTAATTATAGAGGCCGGGATCCCGCTTGTGGAGATTCCACCAGTGCCAGCTGGATATAATTTTATAGTTTGTCTTACTCATGATGTTGATTTTATAGGTATCCGCAAGCATAAGTTTGATCACACTATGTGGGGATTCATTTATCGAGCTCTTGTTGGTTCCTGTCTTCATATCATTCAGCAGAGAACAGGATGGAGGAAACTTTTAAAGAACTGGAAAGCAGTTCTCTTACTCCCACTCGTATATCTCAGAATAGTAAAGGACTTCTGGGATGAATTTGATCGGTATCTTGAAATAGAAAAAAATCTTGGTTCAACCTTTTTTATCATTCCTTTTAAAAACCGAGCAGGTAAAGATATTTCAGGTACGGAGCACAAGCGAAGAGCTGCGCGGTATGACATTAATGATATAAAAACAAAAATACAGCATTTGGTTGCACGCCGTTGCGAGATAGGACTCCATGGTATTGACGCCTGGTATGACACACAAAAGGGAAGTGAAGAGAGCGCCCAAATTTGTAAAGAAGTTGGTAATTCAGACATCGGGGTTCGAATGCATTGGTTATATTTTTGCGATCGCTCACCGCAACTCTTAGAAGAAGCAGGTTTTTTCTATGATTCCACCTTTGGTTATAACGATACCGTTGGCTATCGAGGAGGTACGACACAAGTCTTCCGTCCTCTGGGCGCTAAAAGGCTTTTAGAGCTTCCCCTCCATATCCAGGATACAGCGTTATTTTATTCAGGCCGAATGGCGTTAACTGAAAAAGAGGCTTTTGAATTAGTTAACACTTTAATAAAAAACTCTAAAGAATATGGCGGCATTTTAACCATAAACTGGCATACGAGAAGCTTATCGCCGGAAAGATTATGGGACGGTTTCTATATGAACTTGTTAGATAAGCTCAGGGCACAGAACGTATGGTTTGGAACTGCCCAGCAGGTTGTTACATGGTTCAACAAAAGACGATCTGTTTCATTCGAAGATGCTTCTATAATTGATAATAAGATACATATCAAATTATCGGATATAAATGATGCTTCTGGTCCCGATTTATTCTTAAAGATTCATCATCAAGGACCCCGATCCTCAAATAAAGAGGATGGTGAACATCTGGAAATTACCTTTTCGGATAATATGGATATGGTTATTCCATTACAGCATATCTGAAAAATTTTAATTGCTATGAAAAAACAAGTTTGTATGATCGCATACACATATTATGAATATGATAACCGTGTTCGGCGAGAAGCTGAAGCGTTATCATCTCTTGAGGAATATGCAGTTACGCTGTTCTGTTTAAAAAAGGATGCTGTGCCAAGAACCTATATGTTGAACGGTGTAGAAGTAAGGGAAATAAACCATGCTAAGTATCAGGGAGGCAGTAACTTAAGATATTTTTCATCATATCTCAAGTTTGCCTTGAAGGCTTTTTTTACCTGTAGCAGTTTATTTTTAAAGCGGAAGTTCGATATTATCCATATCCATAATATGCCAAATTTCCTTGTATTTAGTTCTCTTGTGCCCCGAATATGGGGGGGGAAAATCATTTTAGATCTTCATGACCCGGTGCCTGAGATGTATTCTACAAAATTTAGAGGGAAATTAGATAAATTTGTTTTTAAAATTTTATGTTGGGAAGAAATAATAGCTTGTTGGTTTGCAGATAAGCTTATTTGTGTAAACCATGTTCAAATGGAGAAATTACTAACGAAAGGTATCCCTAAGGATAAAATTACCGTATTTTTAAATGTTCCAGACCCAACCTTGTTTAATCAAAATGGAAGGATAAAAATAAACAAAGGTGAACATTCACATTTTAAGCTGGTCTATCATGGGACCCTTGCAAAGAGATTAGGAATTGACCTGATTATTCAGGCCGTAGCAAAGTTGATCGATAAAATTAATGGATTGGAATTGTATATTATTGGTGCGGGTGATGATCAAAATGAATTTATAGATTTAAGCAAACAACTAAGTCTGGAAAAGCACGTGCACTTTCTCGCTCCTGTTCCGATAGAAAAACTTTCTGAAATATTGAAGGACATGGATTTAGGGGTAATTGCGAATAGAAAAAGTGAGGCAACGGAACTTATGCTACCAGTGAAACTGCTTGAATATATTGCCTTGCGTATTCCAGCAGTCGTTCCTAAATTGAAGGCTATTAAATATTACTTTAATGAGGATATGGTATATTATTTCGAGCCAGATAATATTGATTCACTGGCCAAAGCTATTTTGGAGATGCAGCAGGATGAATCACGAAGGTTAGAACAGGCCCAGATGGCTCATAAATTTCTCGAGAGATTTGGATGGGAAAAGCATAAAGTGGATTTTATCAATTTTTACAAAAAGATTTAATGCAGGAGCATGGAGATGAAAATACCATTGGTAGATTTAAAAGCTCAATATGCTGCAATAAAGCACGAAATTGATGAAGCAGTTGCACGTGTAATCAATGAAACAGCATTTGTTGGGGGTAAATATGTGACCAAATTTGAGGAGGAGTTTGCTGCTTATTGTCGGGCAAAATATTGTGTTGGTGTAGGCAATGGTACTGACGCTTTATATATAGCTCTGCGTATGTTGGGTGTAGGCAAGGGAGACGAGGTCATTACCGTTGCGAACTCTTTTATTGCGACTTCAGAAGCCATTACCATGGCTGGAGCACGGGTTGTTTTCGTTGATTGCGATCCCACAACATATAATATTGATATAGAAAAAGTTGTTTCCGCAATTACCCCCCGGACCAAGGCTATCATGCCGGTTCATCTCTATGGCCAACCTGCTGATATGATGAATTTAAAAGCTATCGCTGAGAAAAACGGTCTTTTTCTCATTGAGGATGCGGCTCAAGCTCATGGAGCCGAGATTAATGGTCAACGAGTCGGGACGTTCGGTCATGCTGCCTGTTTCAGCTTTTATCCTGGGAAAAACCTTGGTGCCTATGGCGATGCGGGAGCCATAGTGACAAATGATGAAAAATTAGCGATGAAATGCCGTATGATTGCAAATCACGGTCGGGCTCAAAAATATGACCATGAATTTGAGGGAGTAAACAGCAGGCTGGATGGTTTGCAAGCAGCAATTTTGAGCGTGAAACTTAAGCACCTTGATGAGTGGACAGAAAAACGGAGAAAGATAGCCTCTCTGTACGGAAATTATTTAAAAAACTCCGGGATTACTATCCCTGTTGAAAAAAAAGGGGTACGGCATGTCTATCATCTGTATGTTGTGAGAATGAAGAAGCGTGACTTAGTTCAAAAGGCATTAACTGAAAACGGAATCTCTGCGGGCATTCACTACCCGATAGCACTTCCTCTTCTTCAGGCCTATAGATATCTGGGGCATTCTGACAAGGATTTCCCCGTAGCAACTCAATACGCACAAGAAATTCTCAGTCTCCCCATGTATCCAGAATTGAGCGAAGGTCAGGTCGAATATGTCTGCAATCAACTTAAAAATGCACTCGGCAAAGTATAGGGAGAATTTCATATGCTGAATATTGCTCAGATTGGGGTTGGCTATTGGGGACCAAACCTTCTCAGGAACCTCGTTTCTAACAAACGGTGTGAAGTAAAGAAGGTAGTTGATCTGTCTCCTGAACGGCGCGACTACGTTCGTAGATTATATCCAGCTATTCAGTTATCTGATCGCTTAGAAGAGGTGTTTCGAGACCCTTTGATTAATGCAGTTGTAATTGCTACCCCCGTTGCCACTCATTTTGATCTCGCCATGAAGGCACTGGAAGCAGGTAAGCACATTCTCGTGGAAAAGCCAATCGCCACGAGTTTAGAAGAGGTAGACAAAATCAAGGAGCAGGCAAGAAGAGCCAATCTTTTAGTTATGGCTGGACATACATTTATTTTTAACAGTGCTGTGCGTTATGTAAAAAAGTGCATTGACTCCAATGAAATTGGTGATGTGCGCTATATCTATAGCCAGAGATTGAATCTGGGGCGTATTCGTTCTGACGTTGATGCCCTGTGGAATTTTGCCCCCCATGATATCAGCATCATTCAATATTGGCTCAATAACCCAAAACCTCTTTCTGTATTTAAACAGGGTGTTGATTACATCCAGAATGGTATCCATGATGTGGTCTTCTTAAATATTGTCTATCCGGGGAAAATTATGGCCAATATTCATGTAAGCTGGCTCGACCCTCGCAAAGTGCGAACCATGATAATCGTAGGATCAAAAAAGATGATTGTGTACGACGACGTAGCGGAAAATAAGATTGCGATATATGACAAGGGAATTGATCGGATGGCAGTGCTCGGAGAAAATATGGATTATGATAAACCTTTTTCCCTGAGCTTTAGCCATCGTTCTGGAGATATTCTTTTGCCGACAATAAATTTTCAAGAGCCGTTAAAAGTAGAAATTGACCATTTCATAGATTGTATTGAAAATGGCACTGAATGTATCACCGGTATTGATCATGCACGAAAAGTGGTGGAGATATTAGCCTCATGAACAAACCAAAACTTATGCAGAGCCAGATCCGAGACGTTGAATTCGGTGCTCATGTAACCATAGTTGAACCGGTAAATTTATATGAATGTAAAATTGGCGATGATTGTTTTATTGGGCCATTCGTGGAAATACAAAGAGACGTAATTATTGGGAATAGGTGCAAGATTCAATCTCATTCTTTTATCTGTGAGCTTGTCACGATTGGTGACGATTGTGTTGTTGCCCATGGAGTGATGTTTATCAACGATCTCTTCTCCACAGGTTGCCCGGCTGGAAGTAAAGATTTATGGAAGTCAACATATATTGGTGATCATGTGTCCATAGGATCTAACGCTACCATTCTCCCTGTCCGGATTTGTAACCACGTTGTGATAGGAGCAGGATCTGTAGTGACCAAGGATATTACCATTCCTGGAATATATGCAGGAAATCCTGCTAAATTATTGCGTAAATTATAACTTAGAGGTCTATGAGAAGTTTCAGCAGCCCTGGAAAGGTGATGAAGGGGGGTATTCAAGAGGGTGCTCCATGGATTGAGTTGCAGGCAGTATCGGGAGTGTGCGGAGGCAATTCCTGAGTCCTTATCGCTCAGTTCCTCGACGGTATCGAGGCGGTATATCCGGGCGAGTAGCCGGAAGCTTCAAGATCTGATGGAGCGGAGGCTTGATAAGTATGACTTTGTGGCTCT
>JAPLJA010000104.1 GCA_026388815.1 Pseudomonadota bacterium | reverse complement strand
GCCCGTTCTTTCTCACAGTGAGGACAATCCTTCAGGTGCAGTTCCAGATTTCCCTTCTCTTCTTCACTGATACTTCCTGTGACCAGGTCAAGGATGAGAGATTTCGCCTTCGTGCACTTCACCTCTTAATCCTCCTCTTTCCACATTGATCTCAACGCATTCAGGGCATGAAAGATATTCGCTTTCGCGGTTCCCTCAGCACAGTTCACGATCCTGGCGATTTCCTTGTAACTCAATTCCTGATAGATTCGTAAAATCAGGGTGACCTTCTGCTTCTCAGGCAGACGGTCAACCATGGCTTTCAACCTCTCGTTCCGTTCCTCTTCCAGGAGACGGGTGAGTGGGGTCTCTGGCTGGGCGAGAGGAAGGCCCTCGATCGGAACCTCCCGCTTCTCAGGATTACTCCGGAAATAGTTCTTGCAGAGATTGATGGTGATGCGAAAGAGCCAGGTCTTAAACTCACTTTTTCTCCTGAACCGCGACACCCCGCTGAAGGCGTTTACAAAAACCTTCTGGGTTATATCTCCAGCCTCCCGTTCATCTCCAACCAGGCGATAGGCCAGTGAATACACTGATTTCTGGTGCCGGTTGACCAATTCGGTAAAGGCCTCTTTATCCCCTTGTTCAAATCGTTCAAGGAGTTCAGAATCGGATTCCGATACCATCCGTACTCACCTTTATAGACACCTGAACCGTTAAAAAGTTTAACCGGGGAATGTATTGAAAATCACCGTCGATTATGATAAACCTCCTGATAATAATCCTCCAGTAGGATATAATGAGTTCGGACAAAGGGAAAGTGATTTTTACGTTCCGGTGGGAAAGGAGGTACTATGCCAAGATGCGAACGGGACCGAGAGCTGGCACGGAGGAGGAAGAGGAGCAAAGAGGCGAGAAGAAAGAGAGAACGGAAAAAGCACCTCGTCATCCAGAAGCATAAAGAAGAGAAGGAAAAGGCAGCAGTTAAGAAAAAGAAAAAGCAGCCTGAAGAGGAAAAGGGAAAGGCATCAGCCGAATCCACGTAAGTCTTTATTTATGAGAGGTCAAAAACATTATGATCTTCTTCCACTATGTTGTTTTTGATATGAAGGATTCAAGGGGGCAAGCGAATACGGGGTGCAGAATGGCGAATGTGGAATAAAGAGTTATCATTCCAAAATCCGCAATCTACAATCTGCATTTGCCAGGACCATCGAATCCTTGAACCCTGCGTAGCAACAAATTCGAAGAAGAACCAAACATCAATAATCCATCAGAGGTAAATTAAAATGGCTGAGAGAGGAGAAAAAAAAGAGTACGAGGAGATCATAATGAGCAGGGATTTCCTTCAGAGTGTATTAGAGAATCTGGCTGATGGAGTCTTGGTTGCCGATATGAAGGGGACCATTGTTCATGTCAATAAGACACTCAGTGAAATGCTGGGTTACTCCTCGGAAGAGATAATTGGGAAACATACCTCTATGCTCCGGCCTATTGGTGAGGACACGGATGCCATTTTAAGCCGGGAGAACATGTTGAAGGAGTTGGTGGAGAAGGGGAAGGTATCGAGATTCCACCGGAGTTATCAAGCCAAGGATGGAAGGTGGATTCCCGTGGATACCCACATCACCCTTTTAAAGGATCCAGCCAAAGAACTTATCGGGTCTATAGCGGTTATCAGGGACATCTCCCAGAGAATAAAGATGGAGAGAGATCTTAAGGAATCCGAAGAGAGGTTCCGCAATCTGGTTGAGATGGCAAATGACGGGATTGTCATGGTTGACGGAGAAAGGAAGATAATCCTGTTTAACCGCAAGGCTGAAGAAATCTACGGCTATAAGAGGGAAGAAATCATCGGCAAGGAGGTATCGATAGTCATACCTCGAAGGCTCTGGAAAAAGGAAAGGAAATGGTACGATCTGCTCTTAAAAACCGGCAGTTCACCTGTTATGGATAAGGCCGTTGAACTGGAAGGTCTGCGTAAAGACGGGAGCGAGATCCCCCTTGAATACTCTTTTTCCATGCTGAGAGAGGAAACGGGGACCTTCTCCATAGCAGTGGTAAGGGACATCAGTGAAAGGAAAAAATTGGAAAAAGAGTTGATTGAGAAGGAAAAGCTCTCAGCCCTGATGGAGATGGCCGGGGCAACTGCCCATGAGCTGAACCAGCCTTTGACCACCATCCTGGGCGCTGCCGAGATACTCATGAGGAAAGCAGGTGAAAAGGATCCGCAATTAAAACAGCTCTCCCTGATTGCCAAGGAAACCCAGAGGCTCTCCGGTATGATCAAGAAGATCAGGAAGGTGACACGGTATGAGACAAAACCGTACTTGGATGATGTAAAGATCATCGACCTGGATAAAGCTTCGAAGAAAGAGAAGTCGTGAGCGGCAGGGCAGTGGCTGTCTACGGGAGTCCACGAAAAGGCGGGAATACCGACCTCCTCCTCAATGAAACGGTCAAGGGGATGAAAGAGGCAGGTGCCCAGGTGGAGGAAATCTTTTTACGTGAGATGAACTTCTCTCCCTGCCTGGAAAACTACGGGTGTGAAAAAAACGGACAGTGCACTCTCAAAGATGATATGGAAGCAGTCTACCCAAAACTCATTGAGATGGACTGTTTTGTCCTCGCTTCACCAATCTTCTTCTATGCCGTGAGTGCCCATACCAAGGCCTTCATTGACCGTTGCCAGTGCTTCTGGGCCTGCAAGTACCTCCTGAAGAAACCCATTGCGGGTGGGGAGAAGAGAAAAGGGGGTTTTGTCGCTGTGGGGGGGTCTAAGGGACAGAAGATATTCGATGGCCCTCTCCTCACCATCAAGTATCTTTTTGATGTTCTCGACTGTGAACTCTTTAAAACACTCCTCTACCGGGAGGTAGATAAAAAAGGGGATATCCTCAACCACCCGACTGCACTCAAAGATGCCTATTTACTGGGCAAGGAATTGATCTTAGAAGTGCAGCGAAAATAGCGGGTCTTCGTTGAAGAAAAAGTACTCTGGCGACACACCTATAATACCACTGATCTTTACACCGCCTGCGAACGAATACGAAACTGAGTATCTTAAGTATTTCACGAATTCCAACTTCAGTTTAAGTTTCGGAGGTTCCTGTGACTGACAAGCCTGTCGCATATACGCCCGAGTCGATCAGCACTCTGATTATCACGATTCGAGGTCAAGGTGATCCTCGATGCTGACCTTGCGCACATTTATGGCGTTAAAACCAAAGCACTTAACCAGGCAGTAAAACGAAATATTGACCGCTTCCCTGCGGATTTTGTATTTACACTCACGGCTGCGGAAAAAATGGAGGTGGTCACAAATTGTGACCACCTTTCCCAGCTTAAGTTCTCTCGCTCCTTACCCTATACATTTACAGAACACGGTGCGATTATGGCAGCCAACGTTTTAAACAGCCCAGAGGCGGTTAAGATGAGTGTTTTCGTCGTGCGAGCGTTCATCAAAATGAGACAGATGCTGTCTGACCACCGCCAGCTGGCACGAAAGCTCTCCGAATTAGAAAAACTTCTCACTGCTCGGCTCGACACACATGAACGGGCAATCGTACATGTGCTGGAGCAGCTCATGCAGTTGCTTAATCCCCCGGTTCATCCGGAACCACCTCCAAAACAGATTGGATTTCGGGTAAAAGAAGGTCTCGGTAAGTACGTTACCAAAAGGAAGGACAGATAGTCCTTTTAAATTCCTTCAGACAGGGATAGCAAAAATTTCCCTATAAAAATTTCCCTTGCATTATATGATTTTTAATGGGCAGAGGGACGCTTCCCGTATTTTTTTAGATTAGGACAACATTCGGGCAAGGTTCTTTTTCGATGCACCTAATATGAGCAACGAGCGAACAAGTAAATCGAGTGAAACAGATGGATCACCAGATTCCATTTTCGCCACTCTGGATTGGCTGGATTTCAAGAGACGAGCAAGTTGCTCCTGTGTTAGTTTCTTCTCTCGACGGGTCTCTTGCAGATTCCTGCTCAATGTAATCTTCAACTCAACGTAGGCAGCTTCTTCAGGTGAAAGCTGAAGAAAATCGGTTGTATTGCCAACCTTCCTGCCTTTTGCTTCAAGACGCTTTTGTTTTGCGGTGTTCATATGCATTCTCCAACATTATGTCGTAAAGGGCCGGTGAGCGTTATGCCGAGAAGACTCGGCAGGGATTAGGGAATAGTGGGGAGGAAAAAAACAGCAAAGGTGAGAAGTAAAACGGGAGATGTGAGACGTAGGGGCGAGCCGCCGGTTCGCCCCTACAAAAATGTAGGGGCGCCGCGTGCTGCGCCCTGTGTAGGGGTAACCCCCTGTGGTTACCCTGCATTTGATCTGCAATTCTTATTTAAGGGCAGGCACAGGGTGCCCCTGCATAAGCCCGAAGGCCGCGCTTCGCGGTATAATTACTTACTAGGCAGGAAAAATTTTTCTTCTCTGCCTTTTCCCTTCATTGACAAACATAGAAGTCTTTAGATTTGTCAGTAAAACGATCCTTACATTGCTACTTCTTCAGAAAAAACATCGACAGGAACAGTTCTTTCCCATTTCTCCTTTGTCTGAATCCTGTGCTCAATCTCTTTAGTTACCTTTGCAGTAAGGTATTTTTCCCCACACTGCTGACAGACGCCGGTCGGGACCTCCTGAAAGATATACAGCCGTCCTTTATAACGATAGTCTAATTCAACCCGTTCATCTTTTACTTCTCCACCACAGAAGGAACAATCTCCATACTTATGCACTACTCTCACCTCCTTTGACTCTCGTCCTTTCATCAATCCACTTTGGTGGCCTTGGAATATAAACTCTCCCGAATTTCTTCGATCTTCACTTACTGTATTAATCCCTGATTCGATTCACCAATCAGACCAAGACAATGTCTTCACCTCTTTCGTATGATAGACTTTAAGGGCAGGTTTTCAAGAATTATTAAAATTTCTCATCTTTTCCCTTGACACATCTTTTCCCTTCCTTGACTTGCATCGTAATCCAATATATACAATAGAACAAATTGAATTATCGGCAGTCTGCTGAAAAAGCAACTGACTGTAAGGCTGATCAAAAATGTCCAGATGCAAGGCGCCCGAAAAAGACCGAAGGCCGCTCCTGAATAAAACGTTTGGTCGTTCTTACGATAGAATTTACCGCAAGAGCGGGCTTCGCGTTTATGCAGATGGACGTTTTTCAGCAGCCTGATAGCGAGAAAAGATTGAGAGCTATAGTCATCATCCCGGCGCGGTATGCCTCCACCAGATTTCAAGGGAAACCACTCGCCCTGCTGCTGGGGAAACCCATGATCCAATGGACGTACGAATCGGCTACCCAAGCGACCACCGTTGATGAGGTCATGGTGGCAACTGATGATGAAAGGATTTTTAAGGTGGTAAAAGGGTTCGGTGGATCTGTGGTAATGACCTCACCCGATCACCGCTCCGGGACTGACAGACTGGCAGAGGCTGTCAGGAACATGGACTGCGACATTGTGGTAAACTGCCAGGGCGATGAACCTCTGCTCCGGGCGGAGCAAATAGATCAAGTCGTAACGGGCTTGCGGGATGATCCGAGGGCTGAGATGGCCACACTTAAAACCCAGATTAAAAACAGGGAGGAGTTGATCAGCCCTCATGTGGTGAAGGTGGTTACTGACCAGGATGGGTTTGCCCTCTATTTTTCACGGTCCCCGCTCCCCTATCTCAGAGAGGAATGGCATGATCTTACCTCGATCAAAAATAATCATAT
Organism: Pseudomonadota bacterium; assembly: GCA_026388815.1. Lineage (GTDB taxonomy): Bacteria > Desulfobacterota > WTBG01 > JAPLJA01 > JAPLJA01 > JAPLJA01. Next base: position 31 of record JAPLJA010000104.1, on the reverse strand, counting down.
TCAGGATACGTGCTTTTTCAAACACATAGGG
>JAPLJA010000289.1 GCA_026388815.1 Pseudomonadota bacterium | reverse complement strand
TACCGGGAGGTAGACAAACAAGGCGACATCCTCAAGCATCCTACCGCACTTCATGACGCCTACCTGCTCGGAAAAGAATTGATTGGTTCCCTTCCTTGACTTGAAATTCAATACAATATATACAAGAGAAGAGAACTGAATCATCGGCGAGAAAAGATTGAAAGCCATTGTTATCATTCCGGCGCGGTATGCCTCCACCAGATTCCAGGGAAAACCGCTCGCCCTGCTTCAGGGAAAACCCATGAGTCAATGGACGTACGAATCAGCGCAGAAAGCGACAACCATTGATGCGGTCATGGTGGCAACCGATGATGGGAGGATTTTTACTGCGGTGAAAGGTTTTGGCGGGCATGCGGTGATGACCTCACCCGATCACTGCTCCGGGACTGATAGACTGGCAGAGGCTGCCAGGAACATGGACTGCGACATTGTGGTCAATGTTCAGGGAGATGAACCTCTGATTCGGCCGGAACAGATTGATCAGCTCGTAGAAGGCTTGCGGGATGATCCGAAAGCAGAGTGAAGGTGGTTACTGACCAGGATGGGTTTGCCCTCTATTTTTCACGGTCCCCGCTCCCCTATCTCAGAGAGGAATGGCATGATCTTACCTCGATCAAAAATAATCATATTCAGGATACGTGCTTTTTCAAACACATAGGGATTTATGGTTATCGAAGACCCTTTCTCCTCACGTTCAGTTCCCTTCAACCAACTCCGTTAGAGAAAAGTGAAGAGTTAGAGCAACTCCGGGCTCTGGAACACGGGTACCGGATCAAGGTGATGGTTACCGAATATGACTCACAGCATGTAGACACAGAGGAAGATCTGAACAAGGTGGAAGAGATATTAAAGAAGGAGAGATGAAGACAAAATTTATCTTTGTAACAGGCGGCGTAGTTTCTTCTCTGGGCAAAGGCCTTGCTTCAGCCTCCATCGGAGCGCTCCTGGAATGTCGAGGTCTTAAAGTTACCCTCCAGAAACTTGATCCCTACATCAATGTCGACCCGGGAACCATGAATCCTTTCCAGCACGGAGAGGTGTTCGTGACAGACGACGGAGCGGAGACGGATCTCGATCTCGGTCACTACGAGCGGTTTACCACTGCCAAGATCGGAAAAAAGAACAACGTCACCACCGGCAGCGTCTACAACTCGGTCATCTTCAAGGAGAGGAGGGGTGACTACTTGGGCGGTACCGTCCAGGTCATTCCCCACATCACCGATGAGATCAAGAGCAGAATACGGGCGGTGGCTGATGACAATGATGTGGCAATCATTGAGATCGGAGGTACCGTCGGAGACATTGAATCCCTGCCCTTTCTCGAGGCAATCCGACAGTTCCAGAGCGACATCGGAAAAGAAAACTGCCTCTACATTCACTTAACCCTTGTCCCTTTTATCGACACGGCTGAACAGCTCAAGACCAAACCAACCCAGCACAGTGTCAAAGAGCTCCGCGAGATTGGAATTCAGCCTGACATCCTCCTCTGCCGCACTGACCGCTTTCTCCCTCCTGACATCAAAGCCAAGATTGCCCTCTTCTGCAACATAGATCAGGATGCGGTGATCACGGCCAAGGACGTGGAGAGTGTTTATGAAGTACCGATCGTTTTTCACCAGGAAGGGCTGGATGAAAAAATTGTGGAGACGCTGAATATCTGGACGAGGAAGCCGAGGCTCGAAGCCTGGATGGAGTTGAACGAAAAGATAAAGCACCCCAAATTATCCACGAGCATTGCAATTGTCGGCAAGTATGTCCACCTCAAGGATTCCTACAAGAGCCTCAATGAGGCCCTCGCTCACGGAGGGATAGCGAATAACGCCACGGCGAACCTCATGTACATCGATGCAGAAGAGGTGGAAAAAAAAGGTGCAGATCAAATACTCAGGGATGCAGATGGAATCCTCGTGCCCGGCGGCTTTGGAGAGAGAGGCATCGAGGGCAAGATCGAGGCAATCAGGTATGCCCGGGAGCAGAAGATACCCTTCTTCGGGCTCTGCCTTGGCATGCAGCTAACAGTGGTGGAATTTGCCCGTCATGTGTGCCACCTCAAGGGGGCCCACAGCACCGAGTTCAATAAAGATACACCGTATCCGGTAATCTACCACATGAAGGAGTGGATAAATTACGAGAACAACACCGTGGAGAAAAGGGATGAGGACTCTCACAAGGGCGGCACTATGAGGCTGGGCGCCTACCCCTGCAAATTAGAAGAGGGTTCGTTCGCCCTCCGGGCCTATGGGGAAAAGCTCGTCTCGGAGAGACATCGGCACCGGTATGAATTCAATAACCTTTTCCGTGACCGGTTATCCAAGGCCGGGCTCAAGATTAGCGGGACCTCACCGGATGGCAGGCTGGTAGAAATTGTGGAAATCCGCCCCCATCCCTGGTTCCTCGGATGCCAGTGTCACCCTGAGTTTAAATCTAAACCGATGGAACCCCACCCTCTATTTCGTGACTTCATTAAGGCAGCTCTTGAGCAGAAGAAAAAGCATGGGGCGCCAAAAAAGAAGGGCAAAAAGGGATTTTCACCTTGAGGTGTCTCTCAGAATAGGATATAATTTCAGCAGGATAGCGTGAATCGAGAGATAAAGATTCAGGAAGTTGCCATAGGAGGGAAGAACCCTTTCGTTTTGATTGCCGGCCCCTGTGTCATTGAGGGGAGAGAAGAGACCCTCCGGATTGCAGAGAGCCTCCAGGAGATTACTTCTGCTGTCTCGGTTCCCCTGATCTTCAAATCCTCGTACGATAAGGCTAACCGGAGTTCCCTCAAATCGTTTCGCGGTCCGGGGTTAGAACGAGGGCTGGAAATCTTACGGGAGGTAAGAAAACGGCTTAACCTCCCCGTCCTCTCAGACGTCCACCGGTTTGAGGAAATCCAAGAGGCGGCCTCGGTGCTGGATGTGATCCAGATCCCTGCTTTCCTCTGCCGTCAAACCGATTTTGTCATGGAGGTTGCGAGGACAGGGAAGCCGGTTAATGTGAAAAAAGGGCCGTTCATCGCTCCGCTGGAGGTAAAGAATATCATTGACAAGATCACCTCAACGGGCAATCAAAAGATCCTGATCACCGAGAGGGGATTCACCTTTGGGTATAACAATCTGGTGGCAGATATGCGTTCCCTGGTCATCCTGAAGCAGTTTGGCTATCCTGTGGTCTTTGATGCCACCCACAGTGTCCAGCTCCCCGGGGGGAACACGGATTCCTCGGGAGGGGAGAGAGAGTTCATACCGCCGCTCTCCAGGGCAGCAGTGGCGGTTGGTGTTGATGCACTTTTCCTCGAGGTACATGAAAAGCCTGATCAGGCTCTCTGCGATGGCCCAAACAGCCTTACCCTCAAAGAACTCCCTTCCCTCCTGAGCACGCTCAAGGAGATAGACCGTATCGTGAAGGAGGGATGACAGGTTACCATGGTCATTGAACGGGCAAAGCAGGTCCTCAAGATCGAAGCCGATGCAGTTTTCGATCTCATCAACAAGGTGAATGAGAACTTTGTCAGGGCGGTGGAGATCCTGAGCGAATGCCAGGGCAAGGTTATCATTACCGGCATCGGTAAATCAGGTATCATATCCCAGAAGATTGCCTCAACCCTCGCCTCCACCGGTACCCCTTCCTTCTTTCTCCACCCGGCTGAAGGGATCCACGGAGACCTGGGAATGATAGGCAAGAGAGATGTGGTCGTTGCTGTCTCGAACAGCGGAGAAACCAATGAAATTGCCCAGCTCCTTCCCCTGATCAAGCGGATCGGCATAAAACTCATCGTCATGACCGGGAATCTCAACTCGCTCCTTGCCCAGAGCGGTGATGTGGTCATCGATATCGGGGTAAAAGAAGAGGCATGCCCGCTGGGTCTGGTCCCCACAGCCAGTAGCACAGCCGCCATGGCCATGGGAGATGCCCTGGCTCTCGCCCTCCTGGAGAAGAGGGGATTTGAACCTGAGGATTTTGCCCTTCTCCATCCTGGCGGCAGCCTGGGGAAAAAACTCATCCTGAAGGTGGACGACCTGATGCACCGGGGAAAAGAGGTACCCCTCGTACAGCACGATACCCTGATGAAAGAGGCTCTGCTGGTGATGACCTCCAAGCGCCTGGGGGTAACCGGTGTTGTCAATGAAAAGGAAGAACTCATCGGGATCATTACTGACGGGGATTTACGGAGGGCGCTGGAAAAATACGATGATCTCCTCAACAAAAAAGCCCAGGAGATCATGACCCGCAACCCCAGGGTTATTTCGAAGGACGAGCTTGCGGCCAAGGCAGTCCAGATGATGGAGGAGTTCTCCATTACGTCCCTCTTCATCCTTGAAGAACGGGGTAGCCTCAAGCCTCTCGGGATCCTCCATATGCACGACCTGCTCAAGGCAGGGATCGTATAACTGACGCCATGAACGACAAGCTCAAAAAGATACGGCTCCTCCTCCTGGATGTGGATGGTGTCCTGACAGACGGCAAGATCATTTATACCGACCGCGGCGAAGAGATCAAATGCTTTGACGTCAGAGACGGTCACGGCCTGAAACTCCTCATGCGGGCTGGAATAGAGGTTGCGCTCGTTACGGGGCGGGAGTCAAAGGTGGTAGAACACCGGGCCCATGACCTGGGGATTACCTCCGTGTACCAGAAGGTCTGGGACAAAGGAGAGATCCTCCACCTGATCCTTCAGGAAAAGGGTTTGAGCGAAGATGCCATTGCCTTTGTCGGAGACGACCTGATCGACCTCCCTCTCCTCGAACGGGTAGGTTTTTCTGCCACGGTGGCAGACGGGGTCGATGAGGTAAAACAGCGGGTTGATTATATCAGCCCTCACCGGGGGGGAGAACGGGCGGTGCGGGAGATTTGTGAGCTTATCCTCAAGGCACAGGGGAAGTGGGATGAGATAACGAAGCGCTATTTCCTTGCGGAGAATCCCCGTTGAACAGGAAGTATGAAAAAGATCAAGATAACGCTCTCGATACTCATTATAATTCTCTTGGGCTGGGTGATCTGGGCATCCCTTAAGAACACGTGGAGCACCCGGAATCGATCAGCCCCGAAATCTTCCGAGCCCGTGAACAAACAGGCCAGTATGGTGATTAAGAATCCCCACTACTCCCATACCAATGAGGAAGCGGTGAAGGAGTGGGAGCTCAATGCAAAATCTGCCCTCTTCTTCAAGGAGAAGAACCTGGCAGTCTTTAAAGATGTGGTGGTAACCTTCTATGCGAAAGACGGGAAAAGCTACACGTTAAGCGGTGATGAGGGAGAACTCTCTACCGATACCCAGAATATGAGAGTCACCGGTAACGTAGTCGGAAAAGGATACCTGGGAGAATTTCATACCAACTCCTTGCAATATGATGCTAAGAATAAGAAGATTACCACGGCTGACCAGGTGCAGTTTCAAAGTAAACAGTTCGGCGTGGAGGGTAAGGGGATGGTTGTGGATGTTGACAAGAAAAAACTGACGCTCCTGAATGACATCAGGGCTCAAGGGAAGAAAAAATGAGGTATAGGTACATTGCTTTCGCTCTTTTCATTTTGATTCTCTCTCCCCATCCGGTCTGGGCTAAAGCAGTAGCCAGGATTGCCGTGCTGCCCTTCGAGATCAACAGCCCGGGGAATCCGGATGTGCTGAGAGACGAGGTCATCAGAAAGATCTCTTCCCAGTTTGAAAAAAACAAGTTGATTCTCCTCACCGATCGGCGGACGCTCAGCAAGGTCCTGCTCGAACTCCAGGTAAGCTCGTACACCGAAGAGAGCCTGCGGCAGGTGGCAGACAAGACCGGAGCCAACTTCATCCTCTTTGGATCCCTCACCCAGTTTAACCGCAGCTTTTCTCTCGACTACTACCTCTACAATAATTTTGAAGACGTTGCTCTTTCCAAAAATTTTATCGAAGGGAGTGATATTGAGGGGCTGGCTGTCGAGCTGGTCAAGAAGGTAAGCAGGGAAGTACAGGATCTGGCAGAGGATATTCCCCCTGCCCAGGCACCTACCGAGGCTGAAGGAGAGGGAGGAATCAAAGAAGAAAATCTGGAAGAACCACTCCCATCTCTGCCTGCAGGAGAAATTCCAAAGGAGGAGATACTGACAGAACCTCATTCTCCGGCTTCCCTTGAGGAGAAACCGGAAGAGACGGTAGTAGCCTCCATCCCGCAGGACAAGGGGGAAGGCGAAGCGAAGGAAAAACCATCCGGCAAAAAAGCGGGCGGGGCGCTGGGGAGCTTCCAGCCTTCCGACAAACCGGTACATATAACTGCTGACTCTTTAGAAGCTGACAATACACGGGGAATGGCAGTTTTCAAGGGGAATGTGGTTGCCCGGCAGGAAGATATGGTTATCTTCTCTGACACGATGGCAGTAAATTATGATGAAAAAGGGGGAATGAAACAGATTACCGCCACTGGCAATGTGAAGATCACCCGGGGAGACAGGGTGGCAACAGGACAGAAGGTGGTCTTCTACAATCCAGAGCAGAAGATCGTCTTAACCGGCAATCCCCGTGTATGGCAGGGTGCCGACGTCATCAGCGGCGAACGGATCACCATCTTCGTAAAAGAGAACCGCAGTATTGTCGAAGGGAGCAAGGACAAAAGGGTGAGCGCCACCATCTATCCGAAAACTAAAGAGGAGGAAAAGCGGTAACCCCATGCAGAGGAGCCTTCAGGCACAGAGACTGGTCAAGCTGTACGGGAAGAAAATTGTGGTGGATGGGGTGACCCTTGAGGTACATGCCGGGGAAGTGGTAGGAATCCTCGGACCCAACGGAGCAGGGAAGACCACAACCTTTTACATGCTCATGGGCTTGATCAAGCCGAATCAGGGAAAGGTCTTTCTCAACGGAGAGGAAGTTACCGGCTGGCCCATGTATCTCCGGGCCCGCAAGGGGATAAGTTTCCTCCCTCAGGAGCCATCGGTCTTCAGAAAATTGACGGTACAGGAAAACATCATGGCAATTTTAGAGGTCATGGACCTCTCTCGGGAAGAGAGGGAGATGAAACTCGCTTCCCTCCTTTCCGAGCTGGGAATCACCCACGTGGCGAAGAGCAAAGCCTATCAACTGTCCGGAGGGGAGAGGAGGAGGCTGGAAATAACCCGCGCCCTGGTCACTTCTCCCTCCTTCATCCTCTTCGATGAACCGTTTACCGGCATCGATCCGATTGCTGTTGCCGATATCCAGGCAATCATCCTGAAGCTTAAGGAGAAGAAGATCGGGATTCTGATCTCCGACCATAACGTAAGGGAAACCCTGGCGATCTGCGACCGGGCCTACATCATCTCTCAGGGACAGATTCTTGAAGAAGGTACACCGGAGGATATTGCCCAGAACCCGAGGGTGCAGGAGACCTATCTCGGTGAGAACTTCAGACTGTAGCGTATTCCACCATGGCTTTTGAACTGAAACAGGATTTAAAACTCACCCAGCAACTGGTGATGACACCCCAGCTGCTTCAGGCGATAAAACTCCTTCCCCTCTCGCGTCTGGAACTCGTTGAGATGGTAAGGCAGGAGATCAACGAAAACCCCGTACTGGATGAGAGCCAGGAATTCTCTGAGGAAAGCACCGGAGAAAACAGCGAGTACGAAGGTGACAGTGCCGAAAAGTTTGAAGGGTTAAAGGCTGAGGACAAGCCTGAAGACTTCGACTGGAAAGGATACATAGAGGACACCGCCCCATACTATTCCTGGACCTTTGATGGAAGTAAAAGGGAACCCTTTGAACCTGCGATTGTGAAGCAGGCGTCTCTCACCGATCATCTCCTCTGGCAGCTCCATCTCTCCTCCTTTACCGAAGAAGAAGTGGAGATGGGAACCGCCATCATCGGGAATCTTGACCAGGATGGCTATCTCAAAGCCACCCTTTCAGAAATCGCCGAATCCTGCCAGGCAAGCGAAGAGGCAGTGGAAGGAGTGCTCAGAAAGATCCAGGAGCTTGATCCCATCGGGGTGGGCTCCCGCGATCTTAAAGAATGCCTGCTCGTTCAGGCGCGCTATCTCCTCAAAGACGTTCCCCTCGTCGAAGAGATCATCAGTCATCACCTCCACAACCTGGAGAAGAGGAGATATCAGGTCATTGCCAGAGAGCTTTCGATATCACTGCGGGAGGTTATCAAGATCTCAAAGCTCATCTCAGAACTGCAGCCAAAGCCAGGCCGATCCTTCAACGACCAGGAGACTGAGTACATTACGCCGGATATCTATGTCTATAAGGTAAATGATGAATACGTGGTAGTGTTAAACGAGGACGGCCTTCCCAAGCTCAGGATCAGCCCGTTCTACCGTGAGGCAATCCGGTATAAAACCCCCGGCATCCCGAAGGAATACATCCAGGGCAAGCTCCGTTCTGCCCTCTGGCTGGTCAAGGGAATCTACCACCGTCAGCGGACGATTAAAAATGTGATGAAAAGCATTATTAAGTTCCAGAGAGACTTCTTCGATTACGGAACCGGCCATTTAAAACCCCTCATCCTCAAGGATGTGGCTGATGATATAAACATGCACGAATCCACCATAAGCCGGGTAACGACGAACAAGTACGTTCATACCCCGCGTGGGATATTCGAATTGAAATACTTCTTCAACAGCAGGATAAGCTCTGTTACAGGAGAGGATATTGCCTCGGAAAGCGTGAAAGAGAAAATCCGGGAGATCCTTGCCAGGGAAGATGCCAGGAAACCGTATAGCGACCAGGAGATCGTCCACCTCTTAAAGAGCGAGAATATTGAGATTGCACGGAGGACGGTAGCGAAGTACCGTGAGTCGCTGGGCATCCTTTCCTCTTTTAAGAGGAAAAGGTTGTTTTGAGTGAAGAGAGGAATTCAGGAGTCAGGAGACAGAATCCAGAATATGTATTCTTCTGAATTCTGACTTCTGTATTCTGTCGGTCATAAAGGAGGTTAAGAGATGGAAATCACCGTAACGTTTCGTCACATGGAGCCAACAGATGCTTTACGGAATTATGCGATTGAAAAAGTGACAAAACTCACCAGGTATGTTGATAAAATGACTGAGGCTAACGTTATCCTTTTCCTGGAGAAACACCGGCATATTGCAGAAGTAACTATCAATGCAAACAGGATAACCATCAACGGGAGAGAAGAGACGAATGACATGCATTCAGCCATTGATCTGGTCATGGATAAGATCGAGCGGCAGGTGAAGAAATACAAGGACAAGATCCGCAACCATAAACCCAGTCCGCATGTGCAGGATATTAACGCCCGGATCAACGTCTTATCCTCTGAGAGCATTGAAAGCAATGAAGGCCCCAGGGTAGTCCGGACCAAGACGCTATCCATCAAGCCCATGTCGGTAGAAGAGGCGGTGATGCAGTTGGACCTCCTGAACAACGACTTCTTTATCTTCAGCAATGCCAGCAACCAGAAGGTCAGTGTGATCTACCGGAGAAAAGACGGGGACTATGGTCTCATTGAACCCGAGGTTCAATAGCTCCGTGAGATGAGAGTACAGGACCTGCTTAAGAAGGAACTCATCATTGCACACCTCTCCTCTCGTGATAAGGCAGGAGTGATTTTAGAACTGATTCACCACCTGACCTCCCAGGTGCCGGGGCTTGATGCTCAAGAAATGTCCAGAGTGATCCAGGAAAGAGAGAACCTGGGAAGCACCGGGATCGGCGAAGGAATAGCCATCCCTCACGGGAAGATGAAGGACCTTAACGATTTCTTCATCCTCTTCGGCCGGAGCAGGGAAGGCGTAGATTTCCAATCTATGGACAACAAGCCCGCGCACCTCTTCTTCCTCCTCCTCGCCCCGGAAGATTCAGCGTCTACCCATCTCAAGATCCTTGCCCGCATCTCCCGATTGTTCATGGATGGAGGGTTCAGGAAAAACCTGATGGAGGCAACCTCAGCCGATGAGATCTACAGGATCATTGTGGAAGAGGATAATAAATACACCTGAGCATCACTGTACACGAGACACCTGTCCCGGTACACTTCTTCTTTTTACGAGCAGGGAGGCGTAACCCATGGCAGAGACACAGGTGATCATTCTGTCCGGACCTTCAGGCGCAGGGAAGAGCACAGCAATCAAGGCGCTCGAGGACCTCGGCTTCTTCTGCGTGGACAACCTTCCCATCATCCTCCTGCCCAAATTTATAGAACTCTGCCAGGGTTCTATTGAAGAGATCAGCAAGATTGTCGTTGTCATGGATATCCGGGAGAGACCATTCTTAAAGGAGTATCCGAGGATCTTTGAGGAGCTGAGGGATCGGGGGCAAAAAGTCGAGATCATCTACCTCGAGGCATCTGACGAGGCTATCTTGCGTCGATTCAGTGAAACCCGGCGCCAGCACCCCCTGGCTGAAGAAGGATCGGTTCTAAAAGGGATTGCAGTTGAGCGGGAAGAACTCGCTGACCTGAAGCAGCACGCTGACCAGATTATCGACACGACGGACCTCAATGTCCACCAGCTGAGAGCGGTGATCACCCAGTATTTCTCCCACGTGTCCATGGAGAAGAAGATGTTTATCACCTTCCTCTCCTTTGGATATAAATTCGGCGTACCATCCAATGTGGACATCGTGATGGACGTGAGGTTTCTCCCCAACCCGTTTTTTGTTGAGGGGCTTAATTACCGTACCGGGAATGACCAGGCGGTCATTGACTACGTGATGCGGAGCGAAGACACCCGGCAGTTTTTAGAGAAAATGAAGGATTTTCTCGACTTCCTTCTCCCCCGGTATGAGAAGGAAGGGAAAACCTATCTTACCATTGGAATCGGCTGCACCGGGGGTAAACATCGCTCGGTGGT
>JAPLJA010000270.1 GCA_026388815.1 Pseudomonadota bacterium | reverse complement strand
TCCGCAAACTTGTGCTTCTCCAATACCTTCGTGATCGCTGACGTCAACGTCGTCTTCCCATGATCTACATGCCCTATCGTCCCTATGTTTACATGCGGCTTCGTCCTCTCAAACTTCTTCTTCGCCATGTTCCCTCCTCGTCCTAATCTGCCACAGTACTCAAGATCTTTTCAGCAATAAAGGCGGGCACTTCCCGGTACTCGAGAAACTGCATGGTATAGTTAGCCTTCCCCTGGGTTGCCGACCTTACATCAGTAGCATAACCAAACATCTCTGCTAAGGGAACTTCAGCCTGGACAACAACCAGGCCAGCCCGGTTGTCAATCCCTGCAATCTTGCCCCGACGGGCTGATAAATCACCAACGACCTCCCCCATAAACTCTTCAGGCACTGACACCTCCACGCTCATGATTGGCTCAAGGATTACCGGTGCTGCCTTACTTGCCCCCTGTTTGAAGCCCAGCGATCCGGCAATCTTAAAGGCGAGTTCTGAGGAATCCACTTCATGATAGGAGCCATCTATTAATGCAACCTGGATATCCACCATGGGAAATCCACCGAGGATCCCGCTCTCCATAGCCTCGTGAATACCCTTCTCCACTGCGGAAATATACTCCCGGGGAATTACTCCACCGGTGATGTCATTTACAAAGACGAATCCTTCTCCCCGCTTCAGAGGAGCGATTTCAAGCTTCACATGGCCATACTGCCCTCTCCCGCCTGACTGCCGGATAAATTTCCCCTCGGATTTAGCCTGCTGGGTAATGGTTGATTTATAGGCAACCTGTGGTCGGCCCACATGGGCATCCACCTTGAACTCCCGGAGCAGTCGATCTACGATGATCTCCAGGTGGAGCTCTCCCATTCCGGAGATGATGGTCTGCTCTGTTTCTTCATCAAAATGAATCCTGAACGAAGGGTCTTCGACAGCCAGTTTATGGAGGGAATCAAAGAGCTTGCCCTGGTCAGCCTGGGTCTTCGGTTCAATCGCTACCGACACCACAGTCTGGGGAGACTCTATCGACTCAAGGGTTATGGGGTAGTCTTCATCACACAAGGTATCCCCGGTCGTAGCTAATTTTAAGGGGATGGCTGCAATGTCGCCGCAATAAATCTCCCGTATTTCCTCACGCTTATTGGCGTGCATCTTGAGGATATGGCTTACCCGCTCCCGCTTTCCCTTGATAGCATTGTACACAGAGGAACCTTTTGCCAGAGACCCGGAATACACCCGGATAAAGGTCAGCTGGCCAACAAATGGGTCGGTCATAATCTTAAAGGCAAGGGCAGAGAAGGGAGCGTCATCACTGGTTTCCCGTATCTCAGTCTCCCCTTTCTCATTCAGGCCCTGGATTGGTGGTACATCGAGAGGTGACGGCAGATAATCAATAACTCCATCGAGGAGAGGCTGAACTCCTTTGTTTTTAAAAGCAGCCCCGCAGAACACCGGTACGGCCTGGAAGTCAATGGTAGCCTTTCGAATCGCCGTCTTGATCTCTGCCTCGGTGATGGCTTTACCCTGCAGATACTTCTCCATGAGCGATTCATCAAAATCGGCTACCGATTCCAATATCTTATCCCGGTACTCCCGTGCAGTTTCCCGGTATTCTTCAGGTATCTCCATGGTGTGATACGTCACGCCGAGGCTGCTCTCATCGTAGACAACGGCCTCCATCCTCAAGAGGTCAATAATCCCACGAAAGTTTTCTTCTACGCCAAGAGGAATCTGGAGTATGAATGGATGGGCCTTGAGTCTGTCTTTGATCATCTGGACGGTACGGAAGAAGTTTGCACCGGTTCTGTCCATTTTATTGACAAAGGCAACCCTCGGCACCTTGTGCTTATCTGCCTGTCTCCATACGGTCTCACTCTGTGACTCAACCCCCCCTACTGCGCAGAAGATAGCAATTGCACCATCCAGCACCCGGAGCGACCTCTCAACCTCAATGGTAAAGTCTACGTGGCCCGGGGTATCAATAAGATTGATCCGGTGGTTCTTCCATAAGCAGGTGGTGGCAGCAGAGGTGATGGTAATTCCCCTCTCCTGTTCCTGTTCCATCCAGTCCATGGTAGCTGCACCATCATCCACCTCACCGATCTTATGGGAGACCCCGGTGTAGTAAAGAATTCTCTCGGTGGTAGTGGTCTTGCCCGCATCAATGTGGGCCATGATGCCAATATTTCTTGTTTTCTCTAAGGGGACTGCTCGTACCAATTTTAAACCGCTCTCCGTTTTCTGGTGATGGAGACTATCTCCCGACCAGGCAATCGCTTTCTTTTCCAGAACTGCCATTGTTTCCTTGTATTCTTCCCTCTTACCAGCGGTAGTGGGCGAAGGCCTTATTGGCTTCTGCCATTTTGTGGACTTCTTCCCTCTTCTTCACTGATGCACCCCGGTTGTTAGCAGCATCAATGAGTTCCGCAGCTAACTTTTCTTTCATCGATTTTTCCGCCCTCTTCCGGGCAAAGTTAATCAGCCATCTCATACCGAGGCTCACCCGCCGGTCAGATCTTACCTCCACGGGGATCTGATAGTTAGAACCACCAACGCGCCTCGTCTTTGTCTCCAGTACCGGTTTTACATTGTCCAGTGCGCTCTTGAACAGATCCAGGGGTTCAGTCTTGGCCCTTTCCTTGATGACATCAAATGCACCATAGACAATCGATTCAGCAGTACTCTTTTTCCCCCGCAGCATCACTTTATTGATAAATTTTGCAACCAGCCGATCGTGATACTTGGGATCCGGGATTATCTCTCTTTTGACTATGAATCCTCTTCTTGGCATACCTGTCCTCTTAGCCGAAACTATTTGGGTCTCTTGGCTCCGTACTTGGAGCGGCTCTTTTTCCTATCTTGAACACCTACTGAATCCAACGTCCCTCTGATCACATGGTATCGCACTCCGGGGAGATCCTTCACCCTTCCCCCCCTGACGAGCACCACGGAGTGTTCCTGAAGATTATGACCGATGCCTGGAATATAGGTGGTAATTTCCATCCCGTTGGTAAGCCTGACCCGGGCCACTTTTCTCAATGCGGAATTTGGCTTCTTGGGGGTTGAGGTATAGACACGGATGCACACCCCCCTCTTCTGAGGCGACAACCGCAAGGCTGGTGCCTTGGTCTTTCTCTTTACCTTCATCCTCCCGCTTTTACACAGTTGATTAATTGTAGGCATATACTCTCCTCAGTTGGTCACACTTTCATCAAAGAGGCCTTCGGGTTCTCCTTCCACCTTGATCTCTAAGTCGCCGTAGCGGGGAAGACCCGTTCCTGCAGGGATCAATCTTCCCAGAGGCCTTGGTGATACCCAAGAGCAAGGGCTCGCCAATGGCCGTTTTTTTGCCTTCGGACTTCAGTTTTTCATTGACCTCTTCAAAGATGTGCTTCTCCACCTGCTCGCCCAGGAGGAAATCGGAATCACCCACGTCCTTAATTCTCACCCTCCTGAGCATCTGGCGTACGATTACCTCAATATGCTTATCATGAATTTTAACGCCCTGGAGCCGGTAAACTTCCTGAACCTCATTGACTAAAAATTTCGACAAATCTTTCTCACCTAAGATATCCAGGATGTCATGAGGGTTCCTCAGCCCATCCATTAGAGGTTCTCCAGCCTTCACCCGGTCCCCTTCATGCACGCTGATATGTTTCCCTTTGGCGATCAGATACTCCCGCGGTTCTCCTACATCGGGTGTCACGATGACCTTCCGCTTCCCTTTAATATCCTTGCCGAAAGAGACCATGCCATCAATTTGGCTAATTACCGTAACTTCTTTGGGTTTCCGCGCTTCAAACAGTTCAGCCACCCGGGGGAGTCCGCCGGTTATATCCTTTGTCTTGGTAGTCTCTCTCGGAATCTTTGCAATGACATCACCGGCTTTCACAAAGGCTCCTTCAGTTACCGCAAGGTGCGCTCCCACAGGCATGAAGTAACGGGCAAAAGAGATCGTCCCGGGAAGCTTAGCAGTCTTCCCGCTCTCATCCTTGATTGATACCCTGGGCCGAAGTTCCTGATCCTTAGACTCGACGATTACCTTACTCGAGAGACCGGTAACCTCGTCAAGCTGATCCTTCATGGTGACCCCTTCAGTGATGTCACCGAACTTCACCTTCCCTGACACCTCGGTTAAGAGCGGGATATTATACGGATCCCACTCTGCCAGGATGTCACCTGCCTTGACCATCTGGCCGTCTTCTACCCGCATGTTTGCACCGTAGTTTACCGGATACCGCTCCCTCTCTCTTCCGTTTTCGTCCAGAATGAGAATCTGACCGTTCCGGTTCATCACGACCAGTTTTCCGTTCTTGTTCCTCACCACATTTAACTTTGAAAACTTAACCTGCCCTTCGTTGCGGATAGCGAGAGTCGTCTGTTCCACCCTCCGGCTGGCAGTCCCTCCGATATGGAAGGTTCTCATGGTCAGCTGGGTACCCGGCTCTCCAATCGACTGGGCAGCGATAATCCCGATAGCTTCACCGATATTCACCATGTGCCCGCGGGCGAGATCCCTTCCATAACATTTGATACAGACACCCCGCTTGGATTGACAGACTAACACAGACCTAACGGTAATCTTTTCAATTCCTGCCTCCTCAATCTTTTCCACCATTTCCTCGTCGATGAGCTGGCCTGTTTCCACGATCACGTCTCCCGTAAAGGGATCAATCACATCTTCTAAACTCACCCGACCGAGTACCCGCTCGCCCATTGTTTCGATGATCTCGCCTCCCTCCATGAGGGGGGTAATCTCGATCCCATCGATGGTGCCACAGTCATATTCTGAGATTACGCAGTCCTGGGCAACATCTACCAGTCTTCGGGTCAAGTAACCGGAATTTGCTGTTTTCAAGGCGGTATCAGCCAGACCCTTCCTGGCACCGTGCGTGGAAATAAAGTACTGCAAAACGGTTAACCCTTCGCGAAAGTTTGCGGTGATCGGGGTCTCGATAATCTCCCCTGAAGGCTTCGCCATCAGCCCTCTCATGCCGGCAAGCTGACGGATCTGCTGGGCACTCCCTCTGGCACCTGAATCGATCATCATATAGATGGGGTTGAAGTTGGTTATCTGCTTCTCTTTCCCATCTTTATCCGCGATGACTTCTGAGCCGAGCTCCTGGAGGAGGTCAACAGAGAGGTCGTCGGTAACCCTCGTCCAGATATCGATCACCTTGTTGTATCTCTCACCGTCAGTTATCAACCCTTCCTTGTACTGGTTCTCGATCTCTCTGACTTCTTCATAAGCATCTTCAACCATCTTCTTTTTACTGGAAGGTATCTTCAAATCATCGATTGAAATGGAGAGGCCCGCCTGAGTGGCGTATTTATATCCCAGATCTTTCAACTGGTCTGCAAGGATTACCGCCTTTTTATCACCGCAGAACCGGTAGGAGTATTCAATGAGGGCAGCCAGTTCTTTCTTCTTCATGACTCTGTTGATGAGAGAGAAGGGGATTTCCTCAGGCACAATCTCCTTCAAGACAATCCGCCCAACGGTTGTCTCTGTCAACTCTCCCTTGATCCGCACCCGAATTCGTGCGTGAAGATCCACAAACCTTGCATCATAGGCAATCCGCACCTCTTCAGGATTGGAGAAGATCATTCCCTCTCCTTTGGCAAGAGGCCGCTCTCGGGTCAGGTAATAAAGGCCCAGAACAATATCCTGCGTAGGAACAATAACCGGCTTGCCGTTGGCAGGAGAGAGGATATTGTTCGTAGACATGAGCAGTACCCTGGCCTCGATCTGGGATTCTACCGAGATCGGCACATGGACTGCCATCTGGTCTCCATCAAAGTCAGCATTAAAGGCCTGACAGACCAAGGGATGGAGCTGAATGGCCTTTCCTTCGATCAATATTGGTTCAAAGGCCTGGATACCCAGGCGGTGGAGGGTTGGTGCGCGATTGAGGAGGATGGGATATTCCCTCACCACTTCATCTAAGGCATCCCATACTTCCGGGGTTTCTTCTTCCACGATCTTCTTGGCACTTTTAATCGTGGTGGCAAATCCTTTGCTGATCAAACGATTAAAGATAAATGGCTTGAATAACTCGATAGCCATTTTCTTGGGCAGACCACACTGGTGGAGCCTCAAGTCGGGTCCGATGACAATTACAGAACGACCCGAGTAGTCGACCCTTTTCCCCAAGAGGTTCTGACGGAATCTCCCCTGTTTTCCCTTGAGCATATCACTCAGGGATTTCAGGGGTCTCTTGTTCCTTCCGGTTACGACCTTGCCTCTTCTCCCGTTATCAAACAGGACATCCACTGCTTCCTGAAGCATTCTCTTTTCATTCCGGATGATGATCTCAGGAGCATCCAGTTCCATGAGCCTCTTCAGCCGGTTGTTGCGGTTGATTACCCTCCGGTAGAGATCATTGAGATCGGAGGTGGCAAAGCGCCCTCCATCCAGCGGTACCAGAGGTCTCAAATCCGGCGGAATGACCGGGATCACCTCTAAAATCATCCACTCTGGACGAGTGCCGGAATTCCGGAAGGCTTCAATGTTCCGGAGTCTCTTTACCAGCTTTTTTTTCTTGATATCAGAGCTCGTCTCCCTGAGCTCATCCCGCAGTTGATTTGAAAGTTTGTTCAGATCGATCTGCCTCAGCATCTCCCGAACTGCTTCTGCTCCCATTCCGGCGACAAAATTATTATCGTAATCGGCCACCGCCTTTCGGTGATGCTCATCTGAAAGTAACGTCCCCTTCAATAAGGGTGTATCCTTGGGATCAATCACCATGTATTTGTCAAAATACAAGACCTTTTCCAGCTCTCGGAGGGTCATGTCAAGGAGGGATCCGATCCTGCTGGGCAGGCTCCTCAAAAACCATATGTGGGCTACCGGAGCAGCGAGCTCAATATGGCCCATTCTCTCTCTTCTCACTGAGGATGAAATTACCTCAACCCCACACTTCTCACAGACAACTCCCCGGTGTTTGAGCCTCTTATATTTGCCACAGTTGCATTCATAGTCCTTGGTAGGGCCAAAGATCTTGGCACAGAAGAGCCCGTCCCGCTCGGGTTTAAAAGTCCGGTAATTGATGGTCTCGGGTTTCTTCACCTCACCATAGGACCAGCTCCTGATGGTATCAGGGGATGCTATAGAAATCCGTATCGCATCAAAGTCTAAGGTGTTTTTTGTCTTCTCAGAAAAACCAAACAAGCTTTCCATCCCTCTCCTCCTAAAAAGAAGAGACCTTTCTGCAGTTGAGATGCAGAGGTATCAACCTTCTCCCTCTTTGATAAATTTTACATCCATGCAGAGGCTTTTCAGCTCTTTCACCAGAACATTAAAGGACTCGGGGAGTCCTGGCTGCACGGTGTATTCTCCCTTGACAATATTCTCGTAGAGTTTGGTCCTGCCCTGGACATCATCTGATTTAACGGTGAGAAATTCCTGAAGAGTATGGGCAGCACCATAGGCCTCCAGAGCCCAAACCTCCATTTCACCTAACCTCTGTCCTCCAAACTGTGCCTTCCCTCCGAGGGGCTGTTGTGTGACGAGAGAATAGGTACCGATTGAACGGGCGTGAATCTTATCATCCACGAGATGGTGAAGTTTCATCATATAGAGCATCCCCACGGTAACCCTCTGGTCGAATGGTTCCCCTGTTCTTCCATCATAGAGGACTGCCTGACCGTCAATGGACAATCCAGCCATCTTGAGACACCGTTTAATCTCGTCTTCGGAAGCACCGTCAAATACCGGCGAAGACATGAACAGACCTTTCCTGAACTTTTTTGCCAGATCAATTATTTCCTCGTCCTCCATCTGGTCAATTAACTTGTTTATCTCTGGGCTTCCATAGATCTCTTTCAATTTACTCTTCAGGGTATTGACCCCGTAGGCTTTGTCAAGGTATTCACCGATTTTCTCTCCCAGCCCTTTTGCTGCCCAGCCCAGATGAGTCTCCAGTATCTGACCAACATTCATTCGAGAAGGAACACCAAGGGGGTTCAGGACGATATCAACAGGTGTGCCATCTTCCATGTAAGGCATGTCCTCTTCTGGGAGCACTCGAGAAAGTACCCCTTTGTTGCCATGTCTCCCTGCCATCTTATCCCCTACGGAAAGCTTCCTCTTTACGGCTAAGCTCACCTTCACCATCTTGATTACCCCTGGTGGCAGTTCATCTCCCCTTTTGATCTTCTCAATTCTCTCTCCAAAGTACGCCTTAATCACGTTGATCTGCTCTTCCAGGTTCTCCTTGACCTTATCAATCTTCTCCTCCGCACCGGAGGCATCAACGAGAGAAATATTCTTGATTTTGCTGTAGGGTATTTTAGATAGGATTGATTCGGTGAGCTTTTGGTTCTTTTCCACAACAATCGCGTGATCCCTTTCACCACCGACAATTTTCTTAGCTGAGATCTTTCCTACCAGGAGCTGTTTGATCTTCTTGGCTACGCTCTCCTCCAAGATATTGATTTCCTCTTCCTGATCCTTGAGGAGCCTGGCTTTCTCTTCATCCTCGATCGTGCGGGACCGTTCGTCCTTTTCCGTACCTTTCCGGGTAAAAATCTTGACATTGATTACGGTTCCTTCCACACCAGGCGGCACACGCAGCGAAGTATCCTGAACATCTCGGGCCTTTTCACCAAAGATTGCGTGTAAGAGCTTTTCTTCAGGAGAAAGTTGGGTTTCCCCCCGGGGTGTTATCTTGCCCACCAGAATATCACCAGCCTTTACCTCTGCCCCGATTCGAATGATCCCGCTTTCATCCAAATTCTTCAGCATATCCTCGCTTAACCCAGGAATATCCGGAGTAATTTCTTCTTTCCCCAATTTGGTATCCCGAGCTACTATCTCAAATTCTTCAATGTGAATAGAGCTAAAGCTGTCATTCTTGATCAATTTTTCACTGACCAGGATCGAGTCCTCGAAATTGTAACCTCCCCAGGGCATGAAAGCTACCATGACGTTCCTGCCCAAGGCGAGTTCCCCCATCTCAGTTGCCGGCCCGTCAGCGATGATATCCCCTTTCCGCACCATATCTCCGACTTTCACAATTGGCCTTTGATTGATACAGGTGTTCTGGTTTGAACGATGGTGCTTGATGAGGTTGTAGATTTTAACCTCTGTCCCAACCCCTTTACTTTCTGACTCTTCATGCTTTATCACAATTCGGGTTGCATCCACGCTGGTAACCACTCCATCTCGCTCAGCGATTACCGTAACTCCTGAATCCCGTGCAACGACACTTTCCATCCCCGTACCAATGAGAGGGGCCTCGGTACGCATGAGGGATACGGCCTGCCGCTGCATATTGGAACCCATGAGAGCACGATTAGCGTCATCGTTCTCCAGGAAGGGGATGAGAGAAGTGGCAATGCTCACCAGCTGCTTGGGAGAAACATCCATGTAGTCGATCTCTTCGGGAGCAAGCATGGTGAACTCCCCCCCCCTTCGGGCAGAAACCTGTTTTCCTATAAACCTTCCCCGTGAGTTCAAGGGGGCATTTGCCTGGGCGATACCAAAATCCTTCTCGTCTAAAGCGGAAAGGAAAACCACCTCATTCGTAACCATCCCATTCCCCACTTTGCGGTAGGGAGTTTCAATAAAACCAAATTCATTCACCCGTGCATAGGTGCTGAGAGAGGATATCAAACCAATATTGGGCCCCTCAGGGGTTTCAATGGGGCAGATCCTCCCGTAGTGAGTTGGATGCACATCGCGCACTTCAAAACCTGCTCTCTCCCGTGTCAATCCACCAGGACCAAGGGCACTCAACCGTCGCTTATGGGTAATTTCAGAGAGAGGGTTGGTCTGATCCATGAACTGGGAAAGCTGGCTTGAGCCAAAAAACTCCTTCACCACCGCCGTAACCAGTTTCGCATTGATTAAGTCATGGGGCATCAAGGTATCAACATCCTGGAGGCTCATTCTCTCCTTGATAGCCCGCTCCATTCTCACCAGTCCGATCCGAAAATGATTTTCGATCAACTCTCCGACTGCACGAACTCTCCGATTCCCCAAGTGGTCGATATCATCAACCTCTCCCTGGCCATTCTTCAATTTTACCAGGTATTTTACGGTTTCTAAGATGTCTTCTTTCTGAAGGATCCGAACATCAAGGGGGATATTGAGTTCAAGCTTATGATTGAGCTTCAGTCTCCCTACTTTAGAGAGGTCATAATATTCCGGGCTGAAAAACAGCCTCTGGAAAAACTGCCGTGCACTGTCATGGGTGGGTGGATCGTTCGGTCGCAAGCGCCTGTAGATCTCTACCAGCGCTTCATCAGGAGTGTTGATCTTATCGATAAGCAAGGTGTTCCGAATGGACGCATCAATGGTAGCATTATCGATTAAAAGCACTTCAAATTCTTCAATCCCTCTTTGTTTCAATTGTTCTATCAATCCAGGCGTCACATCCTCATTGCATTTGGCCAGGATTTCTCCGGTATGGACATCAACGATATCCTTTGCAACAACTTTCACAAACAGATCTTCAAGTCCAATGGGAATGAACTGGATCGCCGCCTCTCGCATTTTCTTCATATGGGCAGAGGTTATTTTTTTACTTTTCTTTACAATAACCTCTCCAGTCCTCGAATCTACGATATCTTCTGAGGCCTTATCCTCAACTACCAAGTCAACGACCCCCACCGCTTTCAGAATCTTATCTTTCTTCATGAGAATCCGTTCAGTATGGTAAAAGTAATGAACTAATTCTTTGGTTGAATACCCCAGGGCTTTCAGCAGCACCGTAGCGGGGAACTTCTTTTTCCGGTCAATACGTACATAGAGGACGTCTTTAGGATCAAATTCAAAATCTATCCAGGATCCACGGTTGGGAATGATCCGGGCGTAGTACATCACCTTTCCGCTGGAGGGGGTCTTCACTTTATCGTTACCAAAAAACACCCCTGGTGAACGGTGCAACTGACTTACGACTACCCGTTCGGTGCCATTGATGATAAAGGTTCCGCTCTCCGTCATCAGGGGGATTTCTCCAAAGTATACTTCTTGTTCCTTTACATCCCGAATATTACGCTCCCCCGTCTCCTGATTCACATCCCAGACCACCAGACGGATTACTACCTTGAGCGGTACCGCATAGGTCATCTCTCTCTGCCGGCATTCGTCAATATCGTACTTGGAATCACCCAGGCTGTAACTGACAAACTCAAGAGAACAGGTTTCATTGAAATTTTTTATCGGAAAGACGCTCTTAAATACCCCTTGCAGACCAAAACCCGATCGCTCCTCTGGTTTGCAATTTCTCTGGAGAAAACCTTCATACGATTTTTTCTGGATATCGATCAGGTTAGGAATCTCCATCACCCTTTTGATCTTGGCGAAATCCTTTCTGATTCTTCCATTAAGTATCATTGACGGCACCTTTTTTAAAAGACCTCTTTCCTTATGAATTACTTCACTTCTACGGTTGCCCCAACTTCTTCAAGTTGCTTCTTGATATCTTCAACTTCTTTCTTGGGAACCCCTTCTTTGACCGGCTTGGGCGCCCCATCAACCAGATCTTTTGCTTCTTTCAAACCTAATCCCGTTATGGCCCGCACTACTTTAATGACCTGGATCTTCTTCTCTCCTGCGGCCTTTAAAATCACGTCAAACTCTGTTTTCTCTTCCGCGGGTGCCATGGCTTCAACGGCTGCCGGGGCTGCACCCATGGCAACAGGCATGGCTGCTGCAGAAACCCCAAACCGTTTTTCCAGTTCTTTCACCAGATCGGATAGTTCCAGTACGGTCATATTCTCGATAAATTTTATTACATCCTCTTTCGTAATCTCTGACATCTCTGACCTCCAAATTATTTAATGTCTACAATACCTCTATGCTTGGGAAGAGGTTTCCTTTTTTTTCCTCAACCCTTCAAGAACTGCTGCCAATCCCCGAGGGGTTGCCATTAAAACATTCACCAAACTCAACTGAGTCGTTTTGAAGAGAGCGAGCAGATTCCTCAACAAAACCTCTCGGCTTGGTAAATTGCTCAAGTCTTTCAGTTCTGCCGGGCTTAAGACCTTTGTCCCCAAGATTGCCGCCTTTATCCCGAGTCCAGCTGAATCCTTCTGAAACTTTGCCAGTACTTTAACTGGTGTCACCACATCCAGATAACCGAAGGTTACTCCGGTTGGTCCATGGAGATACGAAATGAGGAGTTCAAAATTTGTCCCGCGAGAGGCCCGTTCCAACAAGGTATTCTTCGTCACTACCAATTCGGAAGAAACTTTTTTAAGCTCCCTTCGAAGCATATTCACCTTCTCAACGTTCAACCCCTGAAAGTTGATGAGGACTGCTACCTTTGCCCGATTGATCTTATCAGCCAACCGACCAATTGCCTGTACTTTTTCAGCCTGATTCAACGAACTTCCTCCTCTTTCCTCACCCTTTGACAACTGCTTTAATTGAGAGAGGATCGATTTTTATGCCCGGTCCCATGGTAGTTGAAAGAACGATATTTTTCAGATATACCCCCTTACTGCTTGAGGGTTTGAGTTTCAAAACTATCTCAAACAGGGCATTTAAGTTGTCCAGCAACTTTTCCACGGTAAATGAGATCTTCCCAACGGGGACATGGAGGATCCCCCCCTTCTCAACTCTGAATTCCACCTTACCCTTTTTCAGTTCCTGAACTGCTTGAGCTATATCAAAGGTTACTGTTCCCATCTTGGGATTGGGCATCAGACCTCTGGGCCCTAAAATCTTACCGATCTTTCCTACTAACCCCATCATATCCGGAGTAGCTATAGCTTTATCAAACTCTAACCAGCCCTGAGAGATTTTCTCCACCATGTCCTCAGCACCAACAAAATCAGCACCCGCCTCTTTTGCCTCTTTCTCCTTTTCTCCTCTGGCAAAGACTAAAACTTTTACCTCTTTTCCACTGCCCCCTGGCAGCAAAACCGTTCCTCTTACCATCTGATCAGCATGTCGCGGATCGACTCCCAAACGGATAGCGATATCTACCGTCTCATCAAATTTGGTATAGTGGACTTCTTTTAAGAGTTTGACGCCATCTTCTAAAGAATACCTCATGGTGCGGTCGATTTTCTTTATCGCCTCTTGATACTTTTTTTCCCTCGGCATTCATCCTCTCCCTTAAAGCTAACCTTCGATTTCCACACCCATGCTTCGAGCAGTACCTTCGATTATCAGAATTGCCGCTTCTAAGCTCTGGGCATTTAAATCAGGCAACTTGGTTTCTGCGATTTCTCTTATCTGTTGAGCAGTGACCTTGCCAACCTTATTCTTGTTTGGCTCTCCCGAACCCTTAATAATACCTGCAGCCTTCTTAAGCAAAATTGCAGCAGGGGGGGTTTTGGTCACGAACGAGAATGTCCGATCAGCATAGATCGTGATAACGGCAGGGATAATTAACCCTTCCTGTGATTGAGTCTGTGCATTAAATGCCTTACAAAACTCCATGATATTCACACCATGCTGGCCTAAAGCAGGTCCAACCGGTGGTGAAGGATTAGCTTTGCCGGCAGGAATCTGAATCTTCACTACTGCTGCAACCTTTTTTGCCATGAACTCTCTCTCCTAAGGATTTTTTGCTTTAATTCTTTTTCACCTGAAGAAATTCCAGTTCAAGGGGGGTCTCTCTACCGAAAATAAAGACTAACACTTTGAGTCTTCCCTTATCTGGCTTTACCTCTTCTACAATTCCATTAAAATTAACAAAAGGGCCATCAATGATGCGAATACTATCCCCCTTATCAAAGGTTACCTTAGGTTTAGGTCTTAATGTCCCCTCACTGATCTGGTTCATAATTTCCCTAATTTCCTCATCGGGGATAGGAGTCGGTTTATGCTCGGGCCACTTTCCA
>JAPLJA010000269.1 GCA_026388815.1 Pseudomonadota bacterium | reverse complement strand
CTTCTCTCCATCCTGCAGAAGCATCTCCAATTTTCTGGATAGTTCTAAGACGTCACCCGGGGGAAAGAGAAGACCATCAACGTTATCCTCGATAACCTCTTCATTGCCACCAATGCGGGTAGCCACAACTGCCAATCCGCATGACATCGCTTCAAGAAGGGAGTTTGAGATACCTTCAGCAAGAGAGGGGAGTACAAAGACGTCTGCCAGCTGATGATAGAAGTGAATTTCCTCCAGGGGTACCTTACCAACGAAGGTCACCCGTTCTTCCATATTTAACCGCTTCACGAGATCTCCGAGACTGTCCCTGGCTGATCCTTCTCCTGCGATAAGCACAATGTGGGGGAATTTGTCTTTGAGTTCTACCCAGGCCCTGATCAAGGTTGCAACATCCTTCTGGGGTTCAAGCCTCCCGATGAACGTAATAAACCTCTTTCCCTCAAAACCCATCATCTTCTTAGTCCTTTCCAGTTCATATCCCTGAAGAGGAATGAATTCATCGGTATCAACCCCGTTGGGAATCAACTCTATCATTCCCGGGTGGAACCCACGGATGAGCAGTTCATGCTTCATTTCCTGATTGGTGACAACAAACCTCTGGACAGATTTCTTCAGTAACCACAATTTGAATCTCCCTCTCCATGTTTTTTCCGAGGTGGCTATATCTCCGTATTCTCTGCTGGCACCTAATTTTAACACTCTCTTTTCCCCCAAGATCAAGCCAATGAACGTACTTACGAGTGCGGGAGAAGAAGCGAGATGGGCGTGAATAATACCATATTTCTTCCTTTTTCTCACAAGAAAAACCATAAGGGAGAAGAGAAAAAGGAGTGAAAACCTCCTTGAATAAACACAACTGAGAAGCCGGTGTATCTCCATCCCATCTAATTTCTCATACGCCTTTTCTCCTGGTAATCTCATGGTAGCAACGAGAACTTTATAACCTTTTGTCAGAAGGCGTTGTGCGAGGATTTTTGCCTGTTTTTCGGTACCCCCCACTTTCGGAGGAAAGTGAGCAATAACCATACAAATCACTTGAGCATTCACCTTCTCTTCCAGAGAGGATTTCCTATGCCATGAGAAGAGCTTTCTCAAACTTCTCCCCATTCTTTACCCCGTAAGGCTAAGGCCAGACCTATGAGTGACCAGAATGTCGGAGATACAGAGACCACGCTGAAGATAAAGAGATCATTTACTAAATACCCTACACAGCCTGATAGTATCCCGATAGAGAGCATTCTCCAGTTTTGATCCGTATCCTCCCCGAATGACCGCAAGAGCGATAAGAAAAAGACGAGCAAGATTAAGAAATAGGCAGATAATCCCAAAACCCCTATGGCAAAGGCCAGATCAAGGTAATTATTATGAATCCGGTCCACTCGTACATAATCATTAAACTTCTTTGCATACTCGAGATTGTAGGGGCGAAAGGCTTTTTCAAAGGTCTCCGGTCCATAACCAAACCACGGCCTCTGCGTAATGAGCAGGAGGGCTTTCTTCCAGACAAACAATCTTGTCGCCACACCTATTCCGCTGGAGACTTCTCTTGAAGAGAGGGCCCGATGAACAATCATACCCTCTCCCCGAGGTGCTTCAATGCCCTCAATGTTTGGTCTATACAGGTTAAAAAATACCATTGCAAGGAGAGACCAAAACAGAAGCCAATCCAGCTCCCCCTGCTGTAGGTGAGGATCAGGCAGGAAAAAGCACATGTGCTACCTGCAGCAAAGAGAATCTTCATCGTGATCTCTTTACTCTGCAAATAAAAGACAAGGAGGAGAGGAATGGTGAGAGCAAGATACTTGCCCAAGAAATTGGGGTTTCCCATGGTACTGCTGACCCTGCCCGGTGGAGACTTGTATATAAAGTGGGCGGTTGGGTTATATCCAAAATACTGTATCAAACCATAGAGTGAAAGTATGGCCGTGGCTAATGCCAGTCCCTTTAAAAGCCTCGTGCCAAGTTCCCTGCTCCTGATTACATTCCCCATGAGAAAAACCAGAGCACTATAGCTCAAGAGGGCAATAAGCCCCTCTTCCCGCAACACATCACCCTTTAAACTCAGATGAGGATCGATAGAAGTAATGGTGGAGATGACACAGATCAAAGCATACATAAGCAAGGGAAGGGACAGTGGGTTTTTCTTCCATGCAAGAGATCTGACAACAACGAAACCCCTTATGAACCAGCATATGCAGATGATCAGGATCAGGGCATACACTGATTCAATTTTGGGCTTGTAAAAGTAATCATAGGCAGTTGGATTGACAATGAGTGGTACGAAAATAAATATAAAAAAAAGGGAGATTTCTATAATTTTATCGAGGAGGTTTTTAGTCAACTTCCCGTTGTCTGTTTGAAAACACCTTGGGGGCTGACGATGATGGTACTCCCATCTAACGCACCAGGAACCGAAAGTACCCTGACGATCAGTTGATAGGTATCATCTTCATCATTATCATCCGAATCATAGCAGTCATAACTGATAAAGGCAATGCCCGCTTCTTCTTCTGTCGAGTTGAGGGATGCTCCATGGGCACTGCAAACAGTGGCAAGAGAATTCCAGTCGGTTATCGCATCATCTGCCGGGAAAGGATTGCCGAGATAACTTGATGCATATGAGGCCATCGCCCCTCTCACCTGACCCATGGTCGATACAGCCGATACTATCCTTGCTTTGTTACGGTAAGACATAAAATTAGGCACAGAAATCGCTGCCAAAAGAGCAATGATAGCAACAACGATCATTAACTCGATGAGTGTAAAACCTTCTGCCTTATTCCCTATTTTACTATCAACGATATTAAGCACTTTGCTTAAATACCCCGTGGGGAGTTACTAATAAACGTTTCCCAAATATATCATTGGGGACCGCAGGCACTTCCACTATCAGCTCATAGGTATCATCCTCCCCGTCGCCATTCGAATCCTTACGGTCATAACTCATAAAGGTAATACCCGCTTCTCCCTCTGCCGTCTTGAGGGACGCACCGTTATCATTGCATATTTTAGCAAGAGTGGACCAGTCAATTATGGCTGAATCTGCCGGAAAAGGGTGTCCGAAACAGCTGGAGGCAAATGATTCCAAAGCATTCCTAACCGTACCCATGGTTGATACTGCTGCCGATATCTTCGACTTGTTCCGGTAAGAAACATAATTCGGTAAGGCAATGACTGACAGGATAACAATGATAATTACTGCGATCAATAATTCTACCAGGATAAATTTCTTTCCTTTTTTTCCCATGATGTGTAATCGAGATAAAAAAATAAAAGGCGGTGGCTTTTAACCACCGCCTTTGCTAAAGGTTACTGTGCAATTTCCCCCTCATGAGGATTATATTATTATGATCCGGTCTGTTTAAACACCCCCTGAGGAGATAGTACTATTGTTTTGCCTGCCATTGTATCTGGCACCATTGGTACCGTAACGGTGAGCACATAGGTGTCCTCCGTCGGGTCACTGTCTGAAGGGTTTGAATCATCGCGGGTATAACTGACAAAGTTAATGCCAGCGTCTGCTTCGAGTGCCTTCAGGGTGGCACCATTCTTGTTGGCGCATGTCACCAGAGAAGCCCAGTCACCTATCTGATCTTCGCCTGTGCCCTCTTCCGGGAACATATTACCTTCAGAATCAGCGGCAAAAGAGGCCAGTGCACCTCTCACGGAACCCATTGTTGATACTGCTGCTGCCACCTTTGATTTGTTCCGGTAAGAGATAAAATTAGGCACAGCGATTGCCGCGAGAATCCCGATGATCGCAACAACGATCATCAGCTCGATCAGGGTAAAACCTCTTTCTCTTTTCATTCTCATCTTTGATAACATTTTTTTCCTCCTTATCAAACTTTGTTTTTTATTTTTATCTTTCTGTATCATCTGCACATCAAACCTTTTGGTTTAACGATCACCTCCTCTCTTTGTTTTAATTAATCATCCCTGTTTTAAGCTCCGTTAAACAAGATGTTCAATATGTATGCCAATAAATTTTTATGCTGTATTTATAGGCTTTTCTTGTTTTTATCTCGGAAAAATGAGGCAGGAAATGACAAATTATGTCATCCACAACAGTTTTTTGTCACCTCATAGTCTATTTTGATCTTATACATTCCCCCATTAAGCTTTTTCTCTAAGACCAAGAGGGAGGCGAACCGTAAATATTGTTCCTTTTCCAGGTTCTGACTTAACAGAAATGTTTCCCTGATAATCCTCAATAAGCCTGTAAACTATTGCCAGCCCCAGACCGGTACCACTTTCCTTCGTAGTAAAAAAGGGGTCAAATATCTTATTGAGTTCTTCTGGATGGATGCCTGTACCGGTATCTCCAATACTCATCTCTACATACGGTGTTCCAGTGTCTTCCATCTTACCTTTCTGGTTCCTCTCAGGACTCTGTTTTTCCCATATGTTCTGAAACCCATTCACCATCCTTGAGGTTACGGTTAACGTACCCCCTTCGGGCATAGCCTCTACTGCATTCACGACGAGGTTCCAGATGATCTGATGCAACTGTTTGGGATTAGCCTTTAAGCGCACCCCTGTTTCTAAACTCTTCCTGAGGGTAATCTCCTTCTTCCATTCTGGATTATGGAAAAACAGACCAAGGGTATCTTCAATCAGGCCTTTTACATCCATAGAATCTCTTTGCTTGTGAGATGGTTGGGCAAAAAGGAGAAACTCGGAAATGAGCACATTCAATCGGTCTGTCTCTCTCAAAACAATATCCATGAGGCGCTTGCTATCGTGGCTGGATTTCAACTCCTTTCTCAATAACTGGATAGAACCGCTCATCGAGGCAAGGGGATTCCTGATCTCGTGAGCAATACCCGCTGCCAACTGCCCTATGGCTGCAAGTTTCTCTGCTCTTCTCACCTGCTCCTCCATCTCCTTGAATCTTGTCAAATCCTGAAAAATGAGGATTTTACCACGGTTCATTCCTTTGCTGTCTTTCAAGGTTGAAACTGAAAAGCCCAGGTGCAAATCAGCACCATCTTCTGTCCTGAATACCGTTCCCCAGCGGGAGGGTCCTTTCCTGACATCATCTGGTATGTCACTGTGAGGGAACGCCTCCTCAAGAGTTTTATTGAACACCTCCGAAAAACTCACCCTGATAATCTCCTCTCCTGCTCGGTTGATGAAAGTTATCCTCCCGTCAGCATCAAGGGTAAGCAACCCGCTTCCCATACTCTGAATGATATTCTGGTTCAACGTTTCTAAATCACGGAGGTCTATCTCCTTTTCTTTCAGTTGTGCTTTAGATCTCTTCACCTGTTCAGAAAGGAGACTGCTCAAGATAGCCACCAGGTAGAAGGCTGAGATATCCATTAAAATATTGTAGAAGAGACTTTCCCCCTGATAGCTTTTAATCTCGGAGAGCTTATTAGAAACGGGGTGAATTAAACCGTAAAATTCCAGATCAAGGGATATACCATGAATTATGCTGCTTGCCGAGGCAATCAGCACCCCTCCTTTACGGTATAGTATGATACTTGCGTAGATGATGGGGAAGATGTACATAAAGGAAAATACACTATCCATACCTCCCGTTGCGTAAATAACACCAGCGATGAAAAGGACATCGATCATAATCTGTATATAGGCAAAGAGCTTCAGGTTCTGAAGCAGCTTCAGCAGGACAATATAGAGAAGGGTCAAGAGGTAAATGGCCCCGATGAGCGTATAGAGGTAGAGGAGGAATGAAGAAAAGTAGGTATGGGTTGCGTTAAAGTGGATGAGGATCGTTGAGCCGAGAAAGAAGGTGACGCCTATCACCCTCAAGAACATCAACCATTGGAGCTTATTTAACAGCTCCTCCCTGCTATCCTCTACGGGGTCTTTCATGGTTCTTTTTCAGTCTCTTGATTACTATCCCCGGCCACAGTAACCCGATGTTTTTGTAATCGATAGCGCATGGATCTGTTTGTGATATGTAAGAGTTGAGCCGCCTTCCATGCAACATCATTAGTTTTTTCAAGGGCTTTTAAGATCAGATTTTTCTCAAACTCATCAATCGTTTCATCTAAGTTTATTCCCTCAGGAGGAATTGTAATTTTCCCTGCTTTGAAGTCAGAAAGGGTAAGGCTTTCAGGGAGAACAATGCTGGATGTTTCCAAGGCAACCCCCCTCTCGATAATATTCTCAAGCTCCCTTACATTGCCGGGAAAGCTATAATTCTTGAGGGACTCCATGGCATAGGAAGAAATCTGGTATATATCCTTTTTCATCTCTCGAGAATACTTTTCAAGGAAGTACTGCGCTAAAAGGGGAATATCTTCTTTCCTTTCTCTCAATGGTGGTATATGGATCTGGATTACGTTGATACGATAATAGAGATCTTCACGAAATTTTCCTCGTATCACCTTTTTCTCCAGATCCTGATTGGTAGCTGACATGATCCTCACATCAACCACTCTTTCCTCAGTACCTCCTACAGGTTTAAAGGACTTTTCCTGAACGACCCGGAGCAATTTCACCTGGAGGGGGAGGGGAAGTTCTGACACCTCATCCAGAAAGATGGTTCCTTCATTGGCCGCTTCAAAGAGGCCAATCTTATCATTGAGCGCCCCGGTGAATGATCCTTTTTTATGACCGAAAAGCTCACTTTCCAAGAGGGACTCGGGGATGCCTCCACAATTGATGGCAACAAAGGATTTTGAATTTCTCGGACTCGAAGCATGGACAGCCTTGGCTACTAATTCTTTCCCTGTTCCACTCTCACCTGTAATGAGGATATTACTGTTAGAAACTGCTATCCTGGGGACAAGATCAAGGATCCTCAGCATCTCAGGGCTGTTACAGACAATCCCGAATTCATATCTGCCTTCAACCTTTTCCCGTTGAATACTTGTATCTTTGCTTTTTAAGGCATTTTCTATGGCGAGTTTTATGTCCTCTATCTTAAAGGGCTTCGTAAGGTAATCGTATGCGCCCTCCTTCATTGATTTAATGGCTCCTTCCATATTGGCAAAAGCGGTTATCATGATCACCTTGGTATTGGGGTTTACATCCTTGATCCGTTGGAGAACTTCCATGCCGTTTACCTTCGGCATCTTGATGTCTGTAATTACCAGATCGAAAGGGGCCTTTTCACACTTCTTCAATGCTTCTAACCCATGGGATGCCGTAACTACCTCGTAGCCTTCCTTCTCGAGCATTATTTCCAGGAACTCCCTCATGCTCTGCTCGTCATCCACAATTAAAATTCTGGCTTTGGCTGGAGCACTATCTCTTACCATGTTATGGAACCATCTTTCCACCGACACATGTGGTAACCACTCTTCCTCTCACATTCCTTCCATGGAAAGGGGAGTTTCTGCTCTTAGACTTAAACCTGTTCACGTCCACTGTCCAGGTATTTTCCAGATCAATGATGGTCACATCAGCATCCGTACCAGGGAGCAAACTGCCCTTCTTGAGGTTGAAGATCTGTGCGGGATTCACGGTAAATTTTGCAATGAGGTCTGCAAGCGAGAGTACTCCCTCAAAATAGAGCATCAAACTTAACGGGAGAGCTGTTTCCAGACCTATGATACCGAAGGCTGCATAATCGAACTCGACATCTTTCTCGAGAAGTGAATGAGGAGCATGGTCAGTGGCAATCATATCGATCGTGCCGTCCTTCAGCCCCTCTTTAATCGCCTGTACATCCTCTTCTGTGCGGAGCGGCGGGTTCACCTTGGTATTCGTGTCAAACCCTCGCACCGCCTCATCAGTCAGAGTAAAATAATGGGGGGCAGTTTCCGCCGTAAGCCTGACTCCCCGGGATTTGGCATCCCTGATAATCCTCACTGACCCGGTAGTACTCACATGAGCTATATGGAGGGGACATCCCGTTAACTCGGAGAGCATGACATCCCGTGTTAGCATGACTTCTTCTGCTGTATGTGGGATTCCCTTCAGGCCGAGACAGGTTGATACATACCCTTCGTTCATCACCCCGTTCTTAGCCAGATCCGGATCCTCACAATGGGAAATGATGGGGAGATTAAAGCTCTGAGTATACTCCATGGCACGCCTCATCAGCTCATTGTTCTTCACTGATTTACCATCATCAGATAAGGCGATTGCACCCGCCCCTCTGAGATCACCCATTTCTGTCAGCACCTCTCCGTTCAATCCCTTCGTGATTGCCCCGATAGGAAAGACATTGACACATCCTTCATGCTTTGCCTTTCTCAGGATATATTCGGTGACTGACTGGTTGTCATTCACTGGATTAGTATTAGCCATGCAGGCAATAGATGTAAAACCTCCAGCTGCTGCTGCCTCACATCCTGACTTGATGGTTTCCTTGTACTCATGCCCGGGCTCCCGGAGATGGGTATGCATGTCAATCAAGCCTGGGACAACCAGCTTGCCAGATGCATCAAATACCGTGAAGTTCCCTGAAGCATTTCTCTTGTCTAATCCCTTCCCGGACATATCCCTCGCGCTGGGCGTCATCTTCATAATCTTGCCCTGATCGATGGTAAGGTCAAAAAAACCATCCACCCCCTGGGCTGGGTCTATTACTCTTCCATTTATAATAACCAGCATCGTCTTCCCTCTATTTACCAATCAGGAGATAGAGGAGCGCCATCCGCACTGCCACCCCATTCGTCACTTGATCTAAAATCAGCGTGTATGGACTGTCTGCAATTTCAGGCGAAAGTTCAACTCCACGGTTGATCGGTCCCGGGTGCATGATCAGGACATCAGACCGGGCCTTTTTCAGCTTCTCAAGATCCAGGCCAAAGAACCGGGAGTACTCCCTGAGCGTTGGGAAGAGAAAATCTCCCTGCCTCTCCAGTTGAATCCTGAGCATGATGATTACATCCACATCCTTTATTGACTCCTCAAGGGTGTGACATACCGTTACACCCATCCTCTCTATGAAGACGGGAATCATGGTATGGGGGCCGAATACCCTGACCCTTGCTCCCATCTTCGAGAAGGCGTAGATATCGGACCTCGCTACCCGGCTGTGGGTGATATCTCCAATAATTGCTACCTCGAGTTCCTGCAAGGACCCCTTCTTTTCCCGGATCGTAAAGATGTCCAGCAATGCCTGGGTAGGATGCTCATGGGCACCATCTCCTGCATTGATGATGGATGCCGAAAGATTGTCAGCGAGAATTTTTGGGGCACCAGCCACTGGATGCCTGATGACCACCAGGTCAGGACTCATTGCCTGGAGGTTCTTCCCCGTATCCTTGAGGGTTTCGCCTTTGACCACGCTGCTGGCTGAGGTGGAAATGTTCACTACATCAGCACTTAACCGTTTGCCGGCGATCTCAAAAGAGGTCCGGGTGCGGGTGCTTGGTTCATAAAAGAGGTTGATAACCGTTTTCCCCCTCAAGGTGGGGACCTTTTTGATGTCACGGGTTGAGATCTCCTTCATCGAATCCGCCGTATCAAGGACAAGGGAGATTTCTTCTACACTGAGATCTTGAATGGTTAAAAGGTCTTTACTTGTTAACCCCATGTATCCCTTCCTCAATGAGAACAACCTGTTCCGTATCATCATCTTCCAGCAGGCTCACCTCTACCAGTTCCCTCCGGGAGGTAGGAATATTCTTCCCAATATAGTCAGCCCGGATGGGCAGTTCACGGTGCCCCCGATCCAACAGGATAGCAAGCTGGATAAAC
This sequence comes from Pseudomonadota bacterium, assembly GCA_026388815.1. Lineage (GTDB taxonomy): Bacteria > Desulfobacterota > WTBG01 > JAPLJA01 > JAPLJA01 > JAPLJA01. The sequence goes on along the minus strand of JAPLJA010000269.1, from coordinate 8,407 downwards.
TGGGGCCTCCCCAGATCAATAATTCCATCCAGGGCTGCCCGTATTGTTCTTCCGGTATAGAGCACATCATCCACGAGGATAATTTTCTTATCTTTTACAGAAAAGGGGATCTCCGTCTTCTTTAATATTGGCTGTGCATCTATCTCCGACAGGTCATCTCGATACAGGGTAATATCCAGAGCACCGATGGGAATCTCCAATCCCTTAATTCCCTTTATCTTCTGGGAAATGCGCTGTGCCAGGGTAACCCCCCTCTTCCTGATCCCGATTAAATAGAGATCTTCACAATTCCGGTTCCTCTCTACAATCTCGTGGGCAATCCGGGTCAATACCCGGTCAATGTCCTCTTTATCCATGATTACTTTCTGGCCTGTCTGCATCATCACTCTCTCAAAAAAAAACCTCCTTGTATCTATACAAGAAGGTCTTTTATCACTGCACTGTTTCCCATTTTTTACCCTTCTTAACCTCTCAGGGTTAAATTAAAGGCACTTTCTCCCTACTATATAACGCGAATACTATAAAGAAGCAACCATTTTTTAAAAAATGTCTAAGCCGAGTCAATATGTCAGTTAACTGCCGAATAAAAATGTCAGTGTCTGTGTTTCATTAAGCGACCGTTTTCAACTGAGTTCGAAGGTTCTTTCCATTCTGAACAAGTCGCGTTATTGCCTCAGGACTGAAGCGTGCAACCGTACGTTCCTTATACATGATCTCCACACTCCCATCTCTTAGCTGTAAGACATCCACGTGCTGTTTCGCAATCGAATGGAACTTGTTTGAAGGTGGAATCTGGAGAATCAGCCCTTCAAATGAAACCGTGTGGTCTTTATTAACCACTCTGGTTTCTTTCAGACAGAGGATGCGATCCAGGTAGTATAAGGGTAGAGCTTTCCGAAAGACCGATCCCTGGGTCTTGGGGACGTAACTGAACTTTCGGTTATACTCCGGCAGGAACGTATCCAATACCTGATTGGCTTCCTCAATACCCTTGACTCCAGCCAGCCTTAGTTCTACTACCAGCCGGTCCTGAAGAATACCGAAGAAACGTTCAATCCTCCCCTTCGCCTGAGGGGACCATGCCTTCGTGATGGTTATGCCCAGCTCATTCATTGCCCGGCCAAATTGGGTAAGGGGCTGGATGTTTTTGAGCTGCTCGATGATCGTTGGCTCTCTCAGGGCATGGAAGATGGAATGCCGGTCTGAGTAGAGGCTTAAGGGGATTCCATGAGAGGAGATAATCTCCCTCATGAGGTTCAGGTAGGCCCAGGTAGTCTCTCCCGTTACAAACCTCCCCCAGGCATATCCGGTAGCATCATCTATGGCCCCAACCAGGGTAAGCCAGGGGCCTCTCCCTTCCAGCCAGTCATGGGGAGAAGCGTCGATCTGGAGCATCATCCCAAAGGCTTCCTTCCGCTCCCGTCTCTTCCGATACTTTGACTTCCGCCGCTTCCGCTTGGGTGGAATCCCCGCTTTCCGTAATATTCCCCGCAGGGTCTCTCTCCCGATCTTAATGCCTTCTCTCTTGAAAAGAAGCTCCTGGAAGTGGGTATCGTTGGTATCCTGGTACCTCCCCTCTGCTAAGGTGAGAATCCGATCCCGGATCTTCTCCCTGGTCTTCCGCGGACTCTCTTTTCCCCGGTTACCATGGATTACCCCATGTACCCCTCTCTCCCGTATCCTCTTCATCATTCTGTATATCTGCCGAACACTCCTCTCCAATACCTCCCCAGCCTCGCCTACCTCAATCCTCCCATCCATCACAGCCGTAATCACGTCTATCCTCTGCTTGTCCTTCATTGTCAGTAGCATCCTTCCCTCCTCCCTTTCCAGGAGGATATCCTACTGACATTTTCACTCGGCAGTTAGTGTGACACTTTCATTTGGCTATCACACCATTTTTTAAAAAATTAATCGCTCATTCATCATTAATAGATAAAATTCCCTATTCTGACCCAACGAATATCCCGTAAAAAACTGCCCCAGGACCAGTAGATCATAAAGGCCTTCCCCTTCACCCTATCAAGTGTCACAAACCCCCAGAATCGGCTGTCGTAGCTCCGGTCCCGGTTATCTCCCATGACAAAAAGCGTATTTTCTGGTACCACAATCGGCCCCAGATTGTCTCTGAATTGAATATATGAAGAGGAAGGGTTACTCTCCTGATAGTGACCATGTGTATCGTTGAAAGGCTGATCATTAATATAAATCTTCTTTTGCTTAATCTCAATCCTGTCTCCTCCCACCCCGATCACCCGTTTGATGAAGTCTTTACTCTCGTCAACCGGGTAGACAAAAACGATTACATCCTCTCTCTGGGGATTCTTCCATTGAAACAGCTTCTTGTGAGTGAAGGGAACGGTAATGCCGTAAATAAATTTATTCACCAGGATGTGATCCCCGATGAGCAGGGTTGGTTCCATTGACCCTGATGGTATCTTAAATGCCTGTACGATAAAAGACCTGATAAACATGGCAAGCACTACAGCTATCAGGATAGCTTCTACATACTCTCTGATTACACTCTTCTTCTTGTCCATTCTCCTCTTCTTTCTAATCTTTCAATTTAAGCATGGCGAGAAAAGCCTCCTGGGGTATCTCTACCTTCCCAACCTGCTTCATTCTTTTTTTCCCCTCTTTCTGTTTTTCCAGGAGCTTTCTCTTCCGGGTAATATCCCCTCCATAACATTTGGCTGTCACATTCTTCCGCAAGGGCTTCACACTCTCCCGGGCTACGATCTTATTACCTACTGCCGCCTGAATCACCACCTCAAACAGCTGCCTGGGAATAACCTCCCGCATCTTCTTGACGAGTTCCCTCCCCTGAAAATAGGCCTTCTCACGAGGCACAATCATGGAAAGTGCATCCACCTTTTCACCATTGATGAGAATATCCAGCTTGACCAGCAGGGCTTCGCGAAACTCAAGAAATTCATAGTCGAAGGAGGCATATCCCTTGCTGATTGACTTCAATTTATCATGGAAGTCAAGAACTATTTCACTGAAAGGGAGTTCATAACCAATGAGCACTCTTTTTTCGCTTAAATATTTTATTTCTTTCTGAATTCCTCTCCTCTCCTCGCAGAGATTGACTACCGGCCCTATAAATTCACTGGGAAGGTGAACAGAGGCAAGAATAAAAGGTTCTTCAACCCTCTCTATCTCCTGGGGTGAAGGCAGCAGAGAAGGGTTCTCGATCATTACCACTTCGCCCTTTGCCCTGACCACCTTATACACCACGGTAGGGGCTGTGCTGATGAGTAGTATGCGGTACTCCCTTTCCAGCCTCTCCTGGATGATCTCCATATGGAGGAGACCCAGGAAACCGCACCGGAAACCAAAACCCAGGGCAAGGGAAGTCTCCGGTTCATAGGAAAAAGAAGCGTCATTGAGCCCCAACTTCTCCAGGGCATCCCTTAACTGCCCGTAGTGGTTTGGGTCTATGGGATAAAGCCCGCAGAAGACCATGGATTTTACTTCTTTGAATCCCGGGAAAGGCTCTAAGGTAGGGTTCTCACTGTCGGTAATCGTGTCCCCGATCTTGGTGTCTTTAACCTCCTTGATCCCTGCGATAACAAAGCCCACCTCACCGGCAGAAAGTTCCACAGTCTCAGTCATATCCGGGGCAAAAACCCCTACCTTGCTGACTTCAAAAACCTTGCCGGACGACATGAGCTGAATCTTCATCCCCTTTGCTATCTTCCCGTCAAAGACTCGCACCAGGGCAATCACTCCCTGGTAAGAATCAAACCACGAATCGAAAATCAAGACTTTAAGAGATTTCGATGGATCTCCCTTGGGAGGGGGGATTCTTCTGACAATATTCTCAAGGAGTTCAGAGATCCCGATCCCTTCCTTGGCGCTCACCAGAACGGCATCATGGGCATCAATCCCGATGATCTCCTCAATCTCCTTCTTCACTCTTTCGGGGCTGGCCACAGGAAGATCAATCTTATTTAAGACAGGAAAAACCTCCAGGTTGTTATCAACTGCCATGTAAAGATTGGCCAGGGTCTGTGCCTCCACGCCCTGGGCAGCATCCACCACTAAGATCGCCCCTTCGCAGGCGGATAAACTCCGGGACACTTCATAACTGAAATCAACATGTCCCGGGGTGTCAATCAGATTCAGATAATATAACTGCCCATCATGTCCGGTATACCTCAGCCTTACCGTTTGGGCCTTGATCGTGATACCTCGCTCCCTTTCGAGGTCCATCTTGTCCAGGAACTGGGGGAGCATCTCCCGGGAAGAGATGGTGCCTGTGAACTCAAGGAGCCGGTCAGCCAGGGTGGATTTACCATGGTCAATGTGGGCTATTATGGAAAAATTCCTGATATTTTCAACTTTCATGGTGCTCTTCAGGGATCATCTTAAATTTATGAATTGTATACTACAAAGATTCTCCTTGTAAAGGATGAAAGGTATCCGGTCAATAACTATAGGATATTCTGTAAGATAAATCTTGACAAAATTTTCAAAATAAACTTTAATTTTATGTTGCTTTTTTAAATCAGGATTGACAATCCGCAGGTAGATAACTCTATGTTTGAAAGCTTAACTGAAAAACTTGAACAGGTCTTTAAGCGGCTCAAAGGGCAGGGAAGGCTTACTGAAGACAACATCCAGTCGGCCTTACGCGAAGTGAGAATCAGCCTGCTTGAGGCTGATGTCAATTTCAAGGTTGTCAAGGAATTCATAGAGGCAGTGAAAACAAAGGCCCTCGGACAGGAAGTCCTGAGGAGCTTAACCCCCGCCAATCAATTGATCAAAGTGGTCAATGAAGAGCTGGTCTCTCTCATGGGGGGTCAGGGGGGCCAGCAGTTAAAGCTCTCAGGTAAGCAGCCGGCCTCTATCATGCTGGTGGGATTACAGGGTTCAGGGAAAACCACGACGGCGGGCAAGCTTGCCCGGTACTTAAAAGAAGAAAAGAAACGAAGACCGTATCTCGTTCCTGCTGATATCTACCGTCCTGCAGCCATTGAACAATTGCAGACTCTGGCCAAGGATCTCAATGCAGGCTATTATCCTACCCAACCCGGAGAAGATCCGATCAACATCTGCCTTCAGGCTCTCAAGAGCGCAGCGATGCAGGGTCTGGATACCCTGATCATTGATACGGCTGGCCGCTGGCATGTGGATGATGAGCTGATGCTTGAGCTGAAAAGGATCAAAGAAAAGCTCCTTCCTGAGGAGATTCTTCTGGTAGCTGACGCCATGACCGGGCAGGAGGCGGTGAATGTAGCTACCCGGTTCAACGAAGTCCTGGATCTAAGCGGGGTCATCCTCACCAAGATGGATGGAGACGCACGGGGAGGTGCCGCCCTCTCCATCAAATCGGTAACCCAGAAACCGATTAAATTTATTGGCGTGGGGGAAAAACTTGATGCCCTCGAGGTCTTTTATCCTGAGAGGATGGCATCGCGCATCCTCGGAATGGGGGATGTCCTCTCTCTGATCGAGAAGGCACAGGCAAGCATTGACATTAAGAAAGCTGAAGAATTTGAGAAAAAGCTCAGAAAAGAATCGTTCACTCTGGAGGATTTCCGGGATCAGATCCAGCAGATAAAAAAGATGGGGCCCTTAGAGAACATTCTCGAGATGCTTCCCGGTGTAAACCTTAAAAATCTCAAAGCAATGAACCCCGGAGACAAAGAGTTAATCAAGATGGAGGCAATCCTCAATTCCATGACCAAGAAAGAGCGACTTAATCCTGCTGTCTTTAATGGCAGCCGCCGGATGAGGGTTGCAAAGGGGAGCGGAACGACAATACAGGACGTCAATCGTCTACTCAAGAATTATCTCCAAGCCAAAAAAATGCTTAAATCCTTCAATAAAGGGGCGCTGAGGGGCGTTTTGGGCAGGGGGATGCCTTTTAACCTTGGAAGATGAGGAGGTGATATCAGGATGGCAGCAAGAATAAGACTCAGCAGGTTCGGTACCAAGAAAAAGCCATTCTATCGCTTAGTGGTGGCTGAATCCTCCTCGCCCAGAGATGGAAAATTTATTGAGATCGTAGGTACCTATGATCCTCGAAAGGATCCAGCCGAAATTAAGCTTGAAGGGGAGAAGATCAGCGAATGGCTGAAAAAGGGTGCACAACCCACCATAGCAGTTAAATCAATTTTAAGGAAAGGGGGGATAGATCCAGGTTTGTTAGCTGGCCGAGGTGTTTAAGAGAATCACTGAAGGAACAGATAACGGATAACATCTGATTCGGAGGGGAGAACGATGAAAGAACTGATTAAGTACATCGCACAGGCATTGACAGATTATCCTGATCAGGTTGAGGTCAGAGAAGTGGAAGGGGAGAGGACATCGGTAGTCGAGCTGAGGGTAGCTCCCAGTGATCTCGGAAAGGTAATCGGCAAACAGGGGAAGACAGCCCGGGCAATGAGAACCATTCTCAGTGCCGCATCTGCAAAACTGAAAAAGAGATCTGTCCTAGAGATTATCGAATAGAAGGAGGAAATGGAGGAAGACGATTTCTTCATCGCTGGCAAAGTTGCGGGCATCCACGGAATCAGAGGAAAGATAAAGGTCTATCCTCCCTCTGCAACCCTGCAGGAATTCTCTCCTGGTGATGTGATTTTTTTAAAGGGAAGTGATAGGCACATCAGGAGATACAGCGTTACCTCAATAGACGTCCACAAGCGTCATATCCTGCTGGGTATCGAAGGCATATCTACTATAGATGAAGCAAAGGGATTGGTTGGATGTCCAGTTTTAATCGAGAAGAACAGGTCGAAGGCACTCCCGGATGGCGAATTCTACTGGTTTCAGATTGTCGGCCTGAAGGTTTTTACCGAAAGCGGGGAACTGCTGGGAGAGGTGAAGGAAATCCTTCCCACCGGAAGCAATGATGTCTATGTCGTGAGAGATGGCCAGAAAGAGCACCTGATCCCTGCTACCGAATCAGTAATCAGGGAGATAAACCTGAAGAGAAAAATGATAGTAATCCACCCCTTAGAAGGTCTCATATAATTTTACCTAGCAGTCAGGCAATGATTACATTTGATATCATCACCACATTCCCAGTTATGTTTGAATCACCGTTGAACGAAAGTATTCTCAAACGGGCAAGGGAAAAAGGGCTTTTACATATTACGATACATAACGTGAGAAATTACACGGTAGACAAACATCAGGTGACAGATGACTCCCCCTATGGGGGCGGAGCGGGCATGGTCATGAAGATCGAACCTCTCGTTGCCGCCATTGAGGGTGTAAGAACACCTGCGAGTAAGGTACTCCTCCTCTCTCCCCAGGGCAAGAGGTTCGACCAGGAGGAGACAAAAAGGCTTGCCCACCTGGAACACATCATCCTGGTGTGCGGTCACTACGAAGGTGTTGATGAACGGATTAAACATTTCGTCGATGAAGAGATCTCCATTGGGGACTACATTCTCACGGGAGGCGAAGTTGCTGCTCTGGTAGTCATCGATGCAGTAACCCGCCTGATTCCCGGCGTCCTGGGAGAACCTTCTTCTGCTCACGATGAGACTTTTACAGACTTTCTCCTCGAATATCCTCAGTATACGAGGCCCAGGAGCTTCAGAGGACTGGAAGTTCCCGAAATACTCCTGTCAGGAAATCATCAGGAGATCAGGGCGTGGAGAAGACAGGAGTCCTTACGAAAAACCCTCACCAGGAGACCAGATTTACTTGAGCACGCACCCCTCTCTCCCGAGGACAGGAAGATGCTTGAGCATTTGATGAAGAATTCTATCGAAACAGGAGGAATCTCATGGAACTCATAGAGAACATAGAACGAGAACTGATCAGAGCTGATTTGCCGGATTTCCGTCCCGGTGACACGGTTAAAGTTCATGTCAAGATCACAGAAGGTGACAAGGAAAGGATCCAGGTTTTTGAAGGCGTGGTTATACGGAAGAGAAAGGGCGGTGCCGGGGCAAGTTTCACCGTGAGGAAAAACTCTTACGGCGTCGATGTAGAACGAATCTTTCCTCTTCATTCACCAGCCATTGACAAGGTTGTGATAGTCAGTAAGGGATCGGTGAGGAGGTCAAGGCTCTATTATCTGAGACAACTGAGAGGAAAGGCCGCCCGGATCAAAGAGAAGAAGTCAACCCAGTAACCTGTCTCTTCACCATCTGTTCAGGGAATCTGTGAAGGACAAGGGTTTATTGACAGAGCCACCAGAATCTGAACTCTACCTTCAAGGCTACCGGTATATTGCCGGTATTGACGAGGCCGGAAGGGGGCCTCTGGCTGGACCGGTAGTGGCCTCTGCTGTCATCATAGACCCTGATCATCTCCCGGACGGAATAGCCGACTCAAAAACACTCACCCCCGGAAAGCGTGACCACCTCTATGAACAGATCCAGCGTATGGCAATTGCCATTGGTGTGGGAATCGTTGAGAGTGAGGAGATTGACCGCATCAA
>JAPLJA010000300.1 GCA_026388815.1 Pseudomonadota bacterium | reverse complement strand
AGTGTTGTCTTGCCCGCATCAATATGGGCCATGAAACCAATGTTTCTTATATGGTTTAGTTTGCCGGTACCGGACATGTTCTGTTTAATTCTCTTTTTCTATCAAGTCTTCACGTATACTGGACCAACTCATAAAAGAAAGAACACAAAAAAGAGGATGAAAAAGTTGCGTTTTCTGTGCCCTGTCATCCTTTCAAAGTCTCTTTCTTCACCTAATAGTTTCTACCCTTGTTACATTTTCAATCTCTATTTCCAAGAACCTGTAGCCCATCGTTTTAAAACGTTCAGGGTCATCGGTTACAAAAAATTGCAGACTGCCTTTTTTTTGGCCTTCATTCATGAGGTTTCTCTCTTGTAAAATCTTCATGATCTCTTTTGCAGTTTCCTGTGCGGAATCAATGAGACGGATGTGACGCCCCATCACTTTTCTGATCACCCCTTTCAGCAAAGGATAATGGGTGCACCCAAGAACCAGGGTATCAATTTCTTTGTCTCTTAATTCATGTAAATACTTATCTGCGACCATAAGCGACACTTCATTGTCTTCTTCAGTCCAGCCCTCTTCGACCAGCGGAACAAAGAGAGGACAAGCTTTAAGGTATACACGTAACTGAGGGTTTAACTTTTTTATAGCGCGCAAATACGTTCCGCTTCTGACCGTTGCCTCAGTCCCGATAACCCCAATCTTCCCATTTTCCGTTATCTCTGAAGCACTTTTTGCACCAGGCGTAATAACCTCGATCACTGGTATTTTACATCTCTCTTTGAGCTTTTCCGTACTTACAGAAGAGGCGGTATTGCAGGCAATGACCAGAAGTTTTATCCTTTGATTCATGAGGAAGTCGGCATTAGCATAGGAATATTTGAGAATGGTTTCATGAGACCGAATACCGTAAGGAACTCGGGCAGTATCACCCAGGTAGATGATGTTCTCATATGGTAGGATTTTAAGGATCTCTTTTAATACTGTCAGTCCTCCTATACCGGAGTCAAAGATCCCAATTGGTTCTTTCATAAACCCTCAGTAGCCAATAAAAATAACAAGTTAAGTTTTAGAGATATTAGGGAATATCCCTTAGATTGTCAAGAAAGATGAAAGTGTATTGTTTACCTCATTCATTCACATTATAATAAATAGTATGCATCTCATAGCATGAAACATATCTATGACAAAAAAAGTTGGATTTACTACCACCATACCAGTTGAAATACTGATTGCTGCTGGAAAAGTCCCTGTTGATTTGAACAACATCTTCATCACCAGCAAAAATCCTAATGAACTTATTGAACTGGCTGAAATACGCGGATTTCCCAGGAATCTCTGCAGTTGGGTTAAGGGTATCTACAGTGTAGTCAGGCAGAATCATATCAGAACCGTCATCGGGGTAACTCAGGGAGATTGCAGCAATACGCAGGCATTGATGGAAACCCTTCAGGAAGAAGGTACTAACGTAATCCCCTTTTCTTACCCGTATGACCGGGATTATGATCTTCTCCACTTAAGTTTAAAGAAGCTGATGGATTATTTTGGAGTAAGTGAAGAAAAGGTTCTGCAATCAAAAAGAGTTCTGGACAGCATCAGAAGCAAAGTTCACTTAATTGATCAGATGACCTGGCAAAAGAATCTCGTCAGCGGGCAGGAAAATCACTATTTCCAGGTTTCATGCAGTGATTTGAACCAGGACTATAAAATATTTGATAAAGAGGTTAACCAATTTATTAAAACAGCAAGTCATCGGAAGAGATATAAAGAGAATATCAGGCTGGGATACATCGGCGTACCTCCCATTTTCAGCGACTTGTATTCATACCTGGAGGCCCTGGGGGCGAGGGTAGTCTATAATGAAACACAGAGGCAGTTTAGTATGCCTTTTACGACAGATTCACTAATAGAACAGTATACTCTTTATACCTATCCTTATGATATTTTTACCCGCATAACAGATATGGAAAAGGAAATACGAAGAAGAAAGATTGACGGGTTAATCCACTATGTTCAATCCTTCTGTTTCCGGCAGATAGAGGATCTTATTCTAAGGAGGAGGATCAGGTTACCTCTGCTCACCCTCGAAGGCGACAAGCCTTCACCTCTCGATGCAAGAAGCAGGATGAAGATAGAAGTATTTATCGAGATGCTCTTGAGCAAGAAGGCAACAGGCAAGAGGCAGTAGGCAGCAAGGCAATGGATTCAAGGAATAGAGGATAAAAACACCTTTAAGCGTTCTTTAGAACAATTCCTTCTATTACGTTCGCCACATCCTCACATTTATCAATTGCAGTCTCAATATTTTCGTAAATTTCCTTCCACTTGATGATCTCAATGGGATTGATACAGCACTCAAACAAATCAGCGATTGCGGTACGTTGAATAATATCTCCTTCATTCTCCAGCCGATTAATTTCAATGCAGTGGTGGATAATAGATTCGGGCTGCTTGATGTTTCTCAGCCGGGAGATTGCCTCAACCACCTGTTCAACTGCCTTGTAGAGGACAACCGTGAGTTTGATGGACTGTTCTGTAGGGCAGGTTATCTTGAACATCTGCATCCTGACTGCTGAAGATTCTATAAAATCCAGGACGTCATCCAGTTTACTGATCAGGGCGTGAATGTCCTCACGATCAATAGGCGTCAAAAAAGTGGTATTGAGTTTTTCTATTGTTTCGTGTGTGATAATATCCCCTTCATGCTCGATTACCCGTAATGTCTCAATCCTTTCATTCAACCCCTGTGCTTGATAATTCTCCAACAAGTTGAGAAACTCCTTTGCTCCCTTCAGGAGATTCTGTGCGCTTAATTCAAACTGATCAAAAAACTTTAATTCCTTCGGGAAGAATTTCACTGTTTAACCTCGCTTATCATGTTCATTTCATTATCAATAGACCGTCCTGAAAAGGAAGTCAAAAACTATTTTATCCATTGTATTGTGTACCATAACAAAGCCGATACCAGAGCTGCAACAGGGATCGTGAAAATCCATGCCAGAATGATTGACCGTGCTACACCCCAGCGGACAGCAGAGAGCCGTCTTGCTGAGCCAACGCCCATGATTGCCCCGGTAATGGTATGGGTTGTCGAAACTGGAATCCCTCCCAGTGAAGCACCGATGAGTGTTGCTGCACCTGCAAACTCTGCACAGGCACCCCCTATCGGCTTCAACTGAGTAATACGCATAGAGAGTGTCTTGACAATACGCCAACCGCCTACGAGTGTTCCCAGACCGATAGCAGCGTTACAGATCAATATGATCCAGAAAGGGATATGGGTACCTGAGAGGTGTCTGGTTGAAACGAGGAGAGCAAAGATGATACCCATGGTTTTCTGGGCATCGTTGAGACCATGACCGAAGGAAAACGATGCAGCAGAAAGAAGCTGTACACGACGAAAAATTCGGTTTACCCGATCAGGCCGTGTTCTGCGGAATGCCCAGCTCACGATTAAAAAAAAGATGAATCCCAGGAAAAGTCCCAGGAGAGGAGAAATAAAGATAAAAAGACCAATAATCGCCAGTCCTTTGAAAAATAAGCTTGAAAATCCTGCTTTTGCAATGGCGGCTCCTGCAAACCCGCCGATAAGTGCATGAGATGATGACGAAGGAAGCCCCCACCACCAGGTAAGCAGGTTCCATACAATGGCTCCAACCAGTGCTGCAAAAATGAGCATTGGGTCAACCACAGCGGGGTTCACAATTCCTTTTCCGATGGTGTTTGCAACACGGGTTTCAAGACTGAAGGCTGCTATGAAGTTAAAGAAAGCTGCCCAGATAACTGCTATTCTGGGAGTTAATACCCTCGTGCCAACGACGGTAGCAATAGAATTTGCTGCGTCATGGAAGCCGTTGATGAAATCAAAAGCAAGGGCTAAAAATATTATAAAAAGGATGAATGTCACGTTTTCAGACAGGATTGGACATCAAATACTGTTCATATATGTAAATGGCCAGATTCATTGTTTGAGCTTATTCTCAATATGAACGAAGTATACTGGAAAGGGCATGTTAGTGTCAATTGATAAAGCATGTAAGGGCTGTAATGCGGTAATATATTCAGGAATATTATGCTTAACCCTTGACTTATCCGCCAGTTTTGCTAAATAGAGATAGTTATTGTCAATTAAACAGGAGATGAAGGATGATCGGTAAACAAATAAGATTAGAACGGATCATGGATCGGAATTCAGGAAAGACGGTCATTATCCCCATGGATCACGGTATAAGCAGTGGTCCTATCACAGGTCTCATCGATATGAAAAAGACTGTTGCCGAGGTGTCTGATGGTGGGGCTAACGCTATTGTTATACATAAAGGATTGGTCGAGAGCGGCCACCGGAAAAGGGGCAGAGATCTTGGCTTGATTATCCATCTCTCTGCAAGCACAAGCCTCTCCCCAGATCCAAATACCAAGGTCCTTGTCTGCACTGTTGAAGAAGCGTTAAGACTGGGGGCAGATGCCGTCTCTATCCATGTGAATATCGGGGCAGATGACGAAAATGAGATGTTGAAAGATTTTGGTAGGGTATCAAAGGTCGCTAAGGAATGGGGCATGCCCCTGCTGGCAATGGTGTACACACGAGGCCAGAAAATCAAGAACGAATATGATTCTAAAGTCGTTAAACACGCAGCCCGCGTAGGGGCAGAACTCGGTGCAGATATCGTCAAAGTTCCCTATACTGGTTCTGTAGAGAGCTTTGGTGAGGTTGTAGCTGGCTGTTTTGTCCCGGTGGTGATTGCCGGCGGTCCCCAGATGGAAACTGACCGAGATGTGCTCGTGATGGTGCAAGGTGCTATGGAAGCTGGTGGCAGCGGCGTTTCAATCGGCAGAAATGCATTCCAGCACAAAAAACCGTCACTGATTGTGAAGGCTATCTGCAAGATCGTCCATGAAGGTGCGTCAGTTGAAGATGCATTAAAGGTTTTATCGAGGTAATATGAAAACTGTCTGGATAAAGGTTGTTCCCTTCAGGAAGGAATTGATAACTACTGCCTTGGAGTCCGGCGCAGATGGAGTACTGGTCCCAAAAGGGTATAGTGAAAAAGTAAAAAAACTCGGCATAATCAAGACCATCGCAGAGGACGGAGACCTTAAACTGGGCGACGATGTGGTTGAATGGGAGATTAAGGGCAAGGAAGACGAAGCAGAAATTATCAAACTCTCTAAATCCAAGCTGGTAATTGTCAAGAGTAAAGACTGGACAATAATCCCCCTTGAAAATCTCCTGGCCCAGACTTCAGGTTTGATAGCTGAAGTGAAGGATAACAAAGAAGCACAGACGGTAACCAAGGTTCTGGAAAGAGGTGTCGATGGTATCCTGTTGAACTCCCAGGACATTCAGGAGATAAAGACAACTATTGCTGCTTTGAAATCAAGCGATGTACCCCTTAACCTAATCAAGGCAAAGATAAGACGCATAGAGCCACTAGGCATGGGAGACCGGGTCTGTGTTGATACCTGTACGAATATGGGAATCGGCGAAGGAATGCTTATCGGTAACAGCAGCAGTGGCATGTTCCTGGTTCACTCGGAGTCTCCGGAAAACCCTTACGTTGAGCCACGACCGTTCCGTGTAAATGCCGGACCTGTCCATGCCTACGTCAGTGTCCCCGGCGGGAAAACCCGGTATCTGTCCGAACTCAAAGCCGGTGATGAAATAAGTATTATCAATTACCAGGGAACATCCATGAGGGCAGTCGTTGGAAGGATCAAGGTTGAAAGGCGTCCCCTCATGCTGATCGAGGCTGAGACAGGAGGAAAGATTATATCAACAATACTTCAGAATGCTGAGACTATACGCCTTACCCAACCGGATGGGACACCTCTTTCAGTTGTAGAATTGAAAAAAGGAAGCGAAATACTCGTATACCTTGAGGACGCTGGCAGGCATTTTGGTATGAAGATCAAAGAAACCATTGTTGAAAAGTAGTCGAGTATGAAAGGAGCAGAACATGGATCAAAGTCAGGCCGTAGCGATGTTCAGGAAAAAATTTGAAATGTATAAAAAGATCATGGATGAAAAGGGAGAAGCAAAAGCCTGGGAGGAATTATTTAAAGGATATCCAGAAAGGCAGAAGCAGAATCTGGGGAAATTTATCGATAATGCCTCTCTGGCAGAAGGTTTCAGTAAGGGTGTTGAAATGTACAAACAATTTGGCATGGAAATGCAGATTGTTGACATTTCCAACAGGGGTATGGATGGAGTCCTTGAAATCCAACGAGTGTGTCCAGTATTAACTGTTTCTAAAGAATACGGCTTTGAGAAACCGTGTCATATCATTTGTGAGATGGATGTTGAAGCGACAAAAGAAGCTTTCCCAGGGACATCAGGTGAAATTCTCGCCCGCCAGGCTGATGGAGCATGTGTCTGTATTTTTAAGTACGAAAGAAAAGCAAAATAAGCAAGCAATCAGCGCTCAGTTGTCAGCTCTCAGTCAAATAATTTAAACCTGAAAGCTGATTGCTGATATTATGTTTGTTTTATATTACCTCAACCATATTCTCTTGGAGTTCATATAACGTGTTGTAAACGCGTTGTAAAGCAAAATAGAACTTGACCGCCCATAAGGCCTCCCATGGCTTTGTTAAAAAATATGGGGCCATTTTTTTCAACACCAGATTCCCATTATAGTCAGCAACCTTGTTATAATTGACCAGCTTACCTCTGAGGTCGTCAGAAACCACCTTTACAGCAATGAACGGTACGCCCTTCTCTTTTGCCACCTGAGCAATTCCTCCGCTCTCCATCTCGACAGCTATGGCTTTATATCTATTATAGAGCTCTTCTTTTGTTTTCTTTTGATAAATGAATTTACCAATCGAAATAATCCTTCCCAGATGGACAGAGGAATGAGATGACCCTTTTAAATAATCATACACTTTTTTATTAACTGCCCTATCGGGTAAAAAGGTCTCTATATAATTTCTCTCTCCTTCAGCAATGCCGCCCCGTTTGAAAAGAATTTCATCTCCAATAATTACATCTTCTCTATTGATTTGTTCCTGCAATGCCCCGCATGAACCTGTAGATATAATAATCCTGGGGGAAAATTTATCAACCATCTCCATTGCCAGATACTTTGCCCTTGATATACCTGCTCCTGACCTAGCAATCACCAGTTCTTTTCCCTTGAGTTTCCCTCTCAGGTAGGTCCCTTTTCCAATATTACCTTCTTCAATTATGAATACGTTTTTTTTAAGCTCTTTGATCTCGCCTTCAACTGCTGCAATAATTCCTATGGGCTGGCTGTATTCAGGCTTTATCATTTTAATAACTGGCATTTCATCATGTGGGAAGTTTTGGGAAGGAGTTTGTAGGGAAATGATGAGCAGTTTAACGTCTTGCTCAGGACTTGATACTACAGCCCTCTTTACAATGGGCTACTGGACGAATCAAATATCTTTTCATTTCCACACCCCCTTTCTTAGAGTCACAACATTGGATTATATTACCATTTTAAAAAGTATTTTTCAAAAGAATTAATAGCTGCAATGTGATAGCTGAAATAATTTGAAGCGTAATAGAAATGCGTACTGGTAAAACGGTTAGGCTGGGAGCTCTTCTTCGTAGAGCGGATCAGATATATAGAGGAGCGGAGAGTCAGCAAGATTAATCACTTTGCCCTCATTCATCTTATTTCCCTTGATATCATACCAGACTTCCAGTTTCGGACGGAGAGGCTGGTTTTCGTTAGTCTCTATTACCTTCCCTATCATATTGTTATTCAGTTTAATCCAGCAATTGATTGGAAAAACTGAGAGCTGTGAAAGAAGAGCTTTGATAATTTCAGAAGAAAAATATCTCTTCTGAGTTCCGATTATCATCTTGACTGCAGCATACGGGAGAAAACGCTTTCTTTGAGGTCGAGGATTAATAAGGGCTTCATATATGTCAACGATACCTATAATCTTGGCGTGCTCATTGATTTCTTCCCCCTTAAGTCCACGAGGATAACCCTGCCCTCTTTCCCTTTCGTGTTCTTGATAAACGATCTCTGCTAACCATTCAAACTCTTTTCCCTGTTGAAGTATAATTCCATACCCATATCTGGGGTGTCTTTTTAATATCTGGAATTCTTCTTCAGTAAGCGCACTGTTCTTATACATTATTTTCCCCGGTATCTCGCTTATCCCAACTTCATGAAGGAGTGCAGCGGTCCCAAGCTTTACCAGTTGCTCTTGATCGTAATTGAGAGCAATCCCCATCTTCATAGAAAATATCGCTGTATTAACAGAATGGTGGAGAAAAACGTCTTCCAGGTCTCTGATCTGGAGAGCCTTTTGATAAAGTCCTTCCAGAACTTGGGGAGACTGGACTATCTTTTTTATCAGCCGCATCCCTTCGTTGGGATCAAATCGTCCATTACCCTTTATATTTTCCATGACCCTTTCTACATATTGCAATATTTCATTGTAGATACGGTCCGGTTCTGCATCTGCTTGATGCTCTTTAGGAGGTGGCATAGGAGTGCTTTTTTCTTCCTTAGGACTCGCTTCCTTTTCTTGCTTAATTAAATCACTCAGCTTAACCATTTTCGTCACTTTTTATAATTTTTAGTTCACTCATGTAGCACCCGTATGAAATTTGCTATATAACTATTTATGGCTACATTGTGACATAAAATAATAAATATTGGCAATAATCACAAGTTAAAATAATGTTAATACATTTGTGCCCTGGACTTAGAGCCATTCTGATACCTCATAAGGCCATCATAAATTGAAGAAGCGATAAGGTCAAGATAATCATCATCACGCAATCTTTCTCCTTCAGTTTTATGAGTGATGAAGGAAATCTCTATGAGGATTGATGGCATTTTCGCGCCAATCAATACGTAAAATGGGCCACGCTTAACACCAAGATTGTTTACATGAGAATACTGCTTGCTCAACATCCTAAAAAGTGAATCCTGAATGTATCCAGCAAGCAAGCTTGATTCAGTAATTTTGGAATTCAGCAACAAGTCATTCAGGATTATTTGGAGATCCGTGAGATTCTTTTTAGTAGCGGCATTCTCTCGAGCTGCCACATTCAGAGCATCTTCATCAGAAGCATAATTGAGAAAATACGTCTCAATTCCGCTCCGTTCCCGGTTAAAACTCGCATTTGCATGAATGGATACAAAGAGATCCGCTTTCCTGGCATTGGCAATTGCCGTCCTTTCCTCTAAGGGGATAAAAACATCTGTACTCCTCGTCATCACGATGCGGTACTTGTTGCTCGCCCGGAGTCTTTCCTCAAGCTTTTTAGCTACCCGTAAAACAACATCCTTTTCCTGAAGCTTTTTCCACCCGATAGCTCCTGGGTCTTTACCCCCGTGACCGGCATCTATTACTATGGTTAATGGAGTTGTGACTATCGGTGTCTTTTCAGGAGGTTCTTTTTCACCTTCAGGCTTTTTCATTGCTTCCTCGGCTGCTTTCTCCGGCTTCTCTATCGGCTTGTTTCCGAATATATCGATTACCAAGCGGGAAGGATTCTCAAGGGAGAATATTTTGTACTCGCTCCGCATCTCCAGATCTAAAACAATCCTGACGCTATCCTTAGCTCTTACCCCGCAACGGACAGCCCGAAGCAAACCATCTTTTATGTATACAGGCTGGCTCAATTCTGGAAGCATGTGGGCATTCGTGATATCAAGGTAGAGGCGAACGGGATATCCCGATTTCTTATCTTGATCCAAAAGATGGAGTTCATACGTAAAATTTCCATCGGCATCAATTACAATCCGGGTATAATCTGGATTTGACCAGTTGCGAATTCCCTTTATCAAGGTCACTTCCTTGGGGAATGATTCAGGGTAAACTGCAGAGATACAAAGGAAAGAGAAAAAGACGACAAGGAAAGCGGAATTAATAAATCGATAATGCGGCTTCAATTATTTACATCTCCGCATTTCTTTTAGATTTTTAAAAAACGAAACCAGGCGATCGTAGGTACCATCTAACGACTCGGAAATTACCATTGAATCAGCTACAATGGGCATGAAGTTGGTATCACCCTTCCAGCGGGGTACAATGTGCAGGTGCAGATGGTCCTCTATCCCTGCGCCCGCAATCCTCCCCAAGTTCATACCTATATTATATCCATGAGGTTTCATTGCCTTGTTCAGCAATGCAACAGACTTCCGGAGGGTTAAAAAGAGATCGTTGATTTCGCGTGTGGCAAGATCATCGAGATTGGCCGTATGTCTGTTCGGGGCAACCAAAAGATGCCCGCACGTATACGGGAACCTGTTCATTATCACAAGTGAATATTTATTTTTATAAAGAAGCAGATATTCCTTTTCTTTCCCCTTCTTAACTCTTTGGCAAAAAATACAGCCTTTTTGTGTTTTAGCAAGAATATATTTCATCCTCCATGGAGCCCAGACTCTTTTCATTATCTTTCCACTCCGTTTCTACAGATAAATGATCTTCCCTGAGATTGCATCATTTATCTCCAAAATTCCTAACGAGTTCGCTTTGGCGAATCTTTTATCGGTCGGGGAACCGGGGTTAAAAAAGAGTGTCCTGCCCATCAACCGGTTAGATGGATTGTGCGTGTGACCGTACACAATGCAGTCCACGTTTTCAAACTCTCCTTGAATTCTTTCTTCGATGCCTGTGGGAGATCCCCATCCATGAATCATCCCGATCTTAAAGCCTCCCACTGTGATAACTCTCTTCCTTGGATTCCTCTCCCTTATTTCTAAACTATCCATATTCCCCGAAACCACGTAGAGCTTGTATGATGCAAAAATATCCAATACTTTCATTTCCACCACATCCCCTGCATGAAATACTGCATCTACGCCGTTTAATTGTTTGAGGAGAATTCTTTCGAGTTCTGGAGAGATTATGCTGATGTGAGTATCTGCCAAGACCCCTATTTTCATACCGTTCGATAATGGCTGTTAACTGCTTCTATTTCCACATCACCCCAAATCCCGAGGCTATGTTCTTTAATGATGACAGCACCACGTACACCTTCGATGGACTGTGCATATTGTAATCCTCTGCTGATGTCCTCCTTTTTTTTAATCATATTGCCCGTCGAAGTGGCAACAGCATCCGCGAGTGACGCTGATGCAGATATAATAGTTACCGCATCTGCACTCCCGAAATTGAGCGAATGTCCAACGGTACCTGAAGAAGTACATATACCGAGCGGAGTATTTTCCGATTTGATCTTTAATGCCAGTTTGCCGCTTAAAGGTGAATCACCGGAAAATATTTCAACCACGATATCCCGTAAAACTTTAAGAAAAATATCACCGCCGTTTTCAACAATTATTTCGCCAGAGTATGCCAGCAAATCTCTTCCTACATACTCAGCGATTGCACCTGCAACAGATGCCATAGGGCCTACCCCTGCCTTTTCTGCCGCCTTTAGCATCTCTTTAACGATCTTCGGGGCAAAAGGGTCTGATGATAATGCAATGAGACTGTCTTTAAAAAGAGGCGCCGTTTCTATATATTCCTCTATTTGATTTCTGTACTTAAGTACGGCTTCTTCTCCTTCTTTTCCAAGATGTCTTTCAGCGGCGATGAGCAGATCGGTCTCTTTGCACATCACGGTAAAATAGGTAAGATCCTTATGCTCCCGTAGTTCTCGATAAAATCTCTTCTGATAACTACTGGTCTTTGCCATCTATTTCCCAATCCCATTCAGTTCTCATTACCTGCTGACCAAAAAGCACTTCTAATTCCCTCTTAAAAGGAAAGGAAGGTTCAACGCAAAAGTGAGTATCCAATGAAATTATGGTTTCACTCTTTCCAGGCATCGTTACGTGAAGATACGCAGGGCACTCTCCCGGATATGCTTGTATGAGTTCTTTCAATCTTTTGATTTTTTCCTTGACCGCCTGTTCATAGGAAAGGTGAAAGTGTATACTTCTTGTCTTCTTGCTCATAACTTCACTCAGAGGGCGTATCTTTGATGCAATGACTTTAATCTTGTCCTCGTCGCTGCTTACTGAGCCTGTAACGATGACAGGCTCATCGCTTTTTATCAGTGATGAGACTTCTTTGAAGAGATCTGAAAAGATTATCACCTCTATAGTTCCCTGGATATCTTCCAGCGTAGCAAATGCCATTCGGTCACCCTTCTTGGTATTAATCTCTTTGAGAGATCGTATCATCCCTCCGATTCTGACTTCCTTCTCATTTCTCTGTAACGTGATTCTGATCGTATCAGTATTGGTATGTTTATCAATGAACTCCTTATAACGGACAAGGGGGTGCCCTGTGATATAGAAACCAAGCGTCTCTTTTTCATAGGCAAGAAGTTCATTATCATTCCACTCATCAATCTCAGGGTATTTCAATTCTGCCTTATGTCTCTGATCAGAAAAAAGTTGAAACAGGTTGGTTTGTCCGTTCGCCTTGTCTTTCTGGAGATTTTGAGCACGTTCAATGGCATCCTCCAGGACAGTTATCAACCGTGAACGATAAACTCCACTAAAATCAAAAGCACCACACTTAATAAGGCTTTCTATCACCCGCTTGTTCACCTTACGCAAATCTACTCTTTCACAAAAGTCAAAGAGAGAAATAAATTTCCCCTGTGCTTCCCTTTCCTGAATGATCGCTTCGATTGCTGCATTGCCTACATTTTTAACACCTGCAAGGCCAAAGCGGATCCTGTTACCGATTACGGTGAAATCCCGGAAGCTTTCATTCATATCAGGTGGGATGATGTCAATCCCTTTCTCTCTGCATTCTCCGATATGTTTCGTAACCTTATCCTCATCTCCCATCTCACAGGTAAGGAGGGCAGCCATGAATTCAACCGGATAGTGTGCCTTCAGATAGGCGGTCTGGAAAGCAATAAGGGCATAAGCAGCACTGTGAGATTTGTTAAACCCGTATCCTGCAAACTGGAGCATCTGGTCAAACACCTTTTCAGCCTTAGAGGGGTTAATCCTCTTTTCCATTGCCCCCTTTAAGAAACGCTCTTCAAGCTCCCTCATCTCCTCAGGTTTTTTCTTAGACATTGCGCGCCTGAGCAGGTCAGCCTCACCGAGGGTAAATTTTCCAATGTCATTGGCTATCTTCATCACCTGTTCCTGATAGAGAATGACGCCATAGGTATCCTTCAGGATAGGTTCGAGCTCAGGCATTTCATATTTTATAGGTACTTTTCCATTTTTCCTTTTGATAAAATCTTCAATCATGCCACTTCCCAGAGGTCCGGGACGGTAGAGGGCAAGAAGTGCAATCACATCTTCGATGTTTTCTGGTTTCAGCCTGACAAGCAGGTCTTTCATGCCTGAACTTTCCAGTTGAAATACCCCGTCGGTTTCTGCCGCACTCAAAAGTCTATAGGTCTGGGGGTCATCCAAGGGTAGGTTGTTAATATCTAACATTACCGGAGCCGGCCCTTCTTTGAGCTGTTGAAGGGTCTTTTCTATCACCGTGAGGGTCTTGAGCCCCAGGAAGTCAAACTTGATCAAGCCGATAGTTCCAACCTCTTTCATGGCATACTGGGTTACTACCTCTCCATTCTGGCCACGATAGAGGGGAAGATATTCGTTGAGCTGTTTATCCGAAATAACGATTCCCGCCGCGTGAGTTGAAGCGTGGCGTGGTAGGCCTTCTAACGATCTGGCTAAATCTATCATTTGCTTTACCTGTTCATCGTTTTTGTACATTTCATGCAGCTTCGGCTCCTGCTCCAGGGCTTGTTTTAGGGTTATACCCAGCGTATTGGGAACAAGCTTTGCAATCTTATCTACTTCCTTGTAAGGGAGATCCATTACCCTGCCCACGTCCCTGATCACCCCTTTTGCCTGCATTTTTCCAAAGGTAATAATCTGGGCGACATTTTCTTTGCCGTAGGTTGCGCTGACATAGTCTATGACTTCGTCTCTCCTGTCCATGCAGAAGTCAATATCGATATCTGGCATGCTTACCCGCTCAAGGTTTAAGAACCGCTCGAAGAGTAGATTATAGCGTATCGGGTCAATTTCGGTTATTCTGAGAGCATAGGCAACGAGGCTCCCGGCACCTGAGCCGCGACCCGGACCAACCGGTATACCCCTTCTTTTTGCATAATTAACAAAATCCGCAACGATCAGGAAATAGCTCGAGAAGCCAGAGATCTTTATCACCTTGAGTTCGTTTTCCAGTCTTTTTGTATACTCCTCTTGGAGACGGTCGTAGTCAGAGAGTTGGCGATAACTGGGATGCTTCAGACGTTCTGCCAGACCATCACGTGATAACTTTGCCAGATAACTGTCCAGCGTCTCTCCCTCCGGAACGGAGAAAGC
>JAPLJA010000115.1 GCA_026388815.1 Pseudomonadota bacterium | reverse complement strand
TTAAGGGGATGCTCTTACGAATCGGTGTGAATGGCGATGTGGTGTTTTCAGGAGGCGCGGCCAGAAACACCTGCCTGCGCTCATTGCTGGAAAAAGTCCTTGAGAGGAAAATCAAAGTATACCGGTGCCCGGAAATAATCGGGGCTATGGGCTGTGCCCTGGCTGCCCGAGATATCGGGTAAGGATTGGAACCAGGAGATGAGAGTTATCTTCTTTCAGGTTCAGGGTGAGGATCGCAGCACGGGGGTTAACTGCTCTTACGTTCCTTTCAATCTTCTCTCCTGCTAACCCTTCTTCTCTTCTGTTAATTACTACCACGTTGGCTTTTTTAAGGGCTGAAAGCCTGCTCGGCTTTAAGTCTGTGATCTCTCTGTCAACCACGAAGAAGGAGAGGTCAGGGGTGAGATGTTCAAGGACGCTGTTTCCCTCTATGAGTACGCCTTCAGGTTCTCCGATCATTCCCCAGGCAAGTCCCATGACTTCAGGAAGTTCTTCCTCGCTGCTTTTTACCCAGACCACCTTGGAAGCGCCGCTCGTCTTGAGGCGATAGGTATCTTTGCCCGGCACCATGATCTCCTCATCCCGGTCAGTGACCTTTGCTCCCAGGTCCTGGATGGTGATCTTGATGGCAGCAAAGTGAGTGAGGTTGGAGAGCAGGGCTTCTGCGAGCGCAGTTTTTCCCGTGCCGCTCACTGCCCCAGAGACAACAATGGTCTTGATCTTCTTTTCTCCTTTCAGAGGGATACATAGGACTTCTCGTTGCTCAGCAACATTTTTTCGACAATGCTAAATCTCGCTCTACTGCAAAAAGACGTTTGGTCCGTCTTCGGGGAGAAACCTTACCGCAAGAGCGGGCTTCGCTCTTATGGATCGGCCTTCGGTCTTATTTACCGAAAAAATCTTAATTCGCACTCAAAGTCCTATTTTTATGCTTTATATATGTTGCCGCGTTCCTTGACAATTCAACGAACCGTGTGATAAAAAGCTTACAAGTTTTCAGATGTTAGATCAACTGGATTCTATCTTCTTGATGGAAAGGATTCAAGGGGTCAAGGAGTCAAGGGTGTAGGGGCGAGGCGGTGCCTCGCCCAAGGATTACCGCAAGAGCGGCCTTCGGTCTTATGAACCCTGGAACCCTATTTGTAACCATTTGAGAGTAAAGTAAAGGGCATTGCATGACTCAAGAAATGGATAAGTCGTACAATCCGCATGAAGTAGAGCAGAAGTGGTATGCCTGCTGGATGGAGAGAGGATATTTCCGGGCGGATGAGAATGGGTCTGACCGGACCTTCTCCATCGTTATTCCCCCTCCTAATGTTACCGGTTCACTCCACATGGGGCATGCGCTGAATAATACCCTCCAGGATATCCTGGTGCGGTATAAAAGGATGCAGGGATATAATACCCTCTGGGTCCCGGGCATGGACCATGCAGGGATTGCCACCCAGAACGTGGTGGAAAAGCAGCTGGCCCTGGAGGGAAAGAACCGGAAGGATATCGGAAGGGAGAAGTTTGTAGAGAAAGTCTGGAAGTGGAAGGAGGAATTCGGGGGAATCATTATCAAGCAATTGATGAGACTCGGTGCCTCCTGTGACTGGAGCCGGCAGCGCTTCACCATGGATGAAGGCCTCTCGAAGGCGGTAAGGGAAGTCTTTGTGCGGCTCTATGAGGAAGGGTTGATCTACCGTGATAATTACATCATCAACTGGTGTCCCCGCTGCCACACCGCACTCTCTGATCTTGAGGTGGAGCATGAAGAGGTCAAGGGGAACCTCTATTATATTGCCTATCCCTCAGCAGATGGGAATGGCGCTCTGGTTGTCGCTACTACCCGGCCGGAGACCATGCTGGGTGATACGGCTGTGGCAGTAAACCCGTCAGATCCGCGCTACCGGGACTGGATAGGAAAAGAGGTCATCCTGCCCCTCGTTAACAAGAGGATCCCGGTTATTGCTGACGAGTACGTGACAACCGATTTTGGTACCGGTGCGTTGAAAATTACCCCTGCCCATGACCCCAATGATTTTCTGATCGGCCTTAAACACAATTTAGATATGGTGAAGGTGATCGGTAATGACGGGCTGATGAGCGAAGAAGCCGGCAGCTACCAGCACACAGACCGGTTTGATTGCAGGAAGAAGGTATTAGAGGACCTGAGGGAAAGCGGTCTCCTCAAGAAAGTGGAAGAGTATCTTCACCAGGTGGGACACTGCTACCGTTGTAAGACCATGGTGGAACCGAACCTGTCGCTCCAGTGGTTTGTAAGGGTTAAACCACTGGCTGAAAGAGCAATGGAGGCGGTGAGAAAGGGGGAAACCCGGATTATCCCCCAGGTATGGGAGAAGACCTATTTCGAATGGATGGAAAACATCCGCGACTGGTGTATATCCCGCCAGATCTGGTGGGGACACCGGATTCCCGCCTGGTATTGCCGGGAGTGCGGGGAAATTACCGTGGCCAGAGAGGACCCCCAGAAGTGCTCCCATTGCGGGAGGAAGACGATTGAACAGGATAATGACGTTCTTGACACCTGGTTCAGCTCCGCTCTCTGGCCATTTACTACCATGGGATGGCCCGACAGCACGAAAGAACTTGCACTCTTCTACCCCACGTCAGTGCTCGTTACCGGATTTGATATCCTCTTCTTCTGGGTTGCCCGCATGATGATGATGGGCCTGAAATTCATGGGCAAGGTCCCCTTCAGGGATGTATATATCCATGCCCTGGTTCGTGACGTCGAGGGACAGAAGATGAGCAAATCCAAGGGCAACGTGATTGATCCCCTGGAGGTGATCGACAAGTTCGGAACAGACAGCTTCCGCTTCACCCTGGCCGCTTTAGCTATTCAGGGCAGGGATGTCAGACTCTCGGAGGAAAGGATTGAGGGATACCGACACTTTGTTAACAAGCTCT
The DNA here is from genome assembly GCA_026388815.1 of Pseudomonadota bacterium. Taxonomy (GTDB): domain Bacteria; phylum Desulfobacterota; class WTBG01; order JAPLJA01; family JAPLJA01; genus JAPLJA01. The sequence goes on along the minus strand of JAPLJA010000115.1, from coordinate 11,130 downwards.
GGAACGCTTCACGCTTCACCGCCATGAACCTCGCAGATTTCAGAGCGGAGGAATTTATTCTCGATCCGGAGTCCTTCACACTCGCTGACCGGTGGATCGTAAGCCGGTTGAACCGGGTTATCTCAGAGGTGAAAGAAGCGCTCGAGAGCTATAAGTTCAACGAGGCTGCAACCTATCTCTACCAGTTCATCTGGCATGAATTCTGCGACTGGTATGTGGAGTTGAGCAAGCTGAGCCTGTATCAGGCAGACGACCGGATAAGGAAGGTGACCACGCAGTATCTCCTGAAAAAGGTTCTGGTCACGGTCACAGAATTGCTTCACCCCATTATGCCTTTTGTTACCGAAGAGATCTGGCAGAAGTTCAACCCGGGCAGCGGGAGCATCATGGTTACGCCCTTTCCGAAGTGTGACCAGGAATTTCTGGATGAACGGGCTGAGCAGGAGATGGGTGTGCTGATCGAGGTTATCACGGCGATCAGAAACATCCGGGCAGAGATGGGGGTTACCCCTTCAGGCAGGGTTGATGCCATTCTTTTTACCGGAGATGAGGCGGTATCACAACTCATCATAGTGCATCAAGATTATGTGAAAAATTTGGCGAGGGTGAATCAGGTAACGGCAAAAAGAGAAGGTGAAAGACCTCGGTTTGCTGCGGTTGCCCTTGTCCACAATATGGAAATATTTGTTCCCTTAGAGGGTGTGATTAATATTGAGGAGGAGAAAAAGAGACTCAAGAAGGATCTGGACAAGGTAGAAAAGGAACTCAGCCAGATAGAGAAAAAACTCTCCAATCCTGATTTCCTCAAGAAGGCGCCGAGGGCAGTGGTTGAAAAGGTTGGAGAGGAAGGAACGGCGCTCAGGGAAAAGAGGGAGAAACTCGCGGAGAGGCTCAGGAAGATAGAGCAATTACAATAGAAACAAGGGTCAAGGGTCAGGGGTCAAAAACATTGAAACCACGAGCGACGAACAGAAGATCAACTGCTCAAATCAACATCCGAAGATTGATTGAGACAGCCCTAGAAGAAGACATTGGGTCTGGAGACATTACCACCTCTCTCATGGTAAGAAAAAGGACGGAGGTGAAAGCCAGGTTACTCGCAAAAGAGGACCTGGTGCTTGCCGGCAGAGAAATATTTTCCCGGGTGTTTGCAACCCTGGATCCAAAAGTAACGTGTACATGGTTTTTTGAAGATGGTGATCAGGTTAAGAAGGGCAAGGTTGTTGCAGAGCTGAGAGGGGATGCCCGCTCAATCCTAGAGGGTGAAAGGGTTGCCCTGAACTTTCTCCAGCACCTTTCGGGAATTGCTTCTTTTACCAGAGAGATTGTCCAGAAGATAAAAAAGTATCAGGTCAGGCTTCTCGATACCCGTAAGACCACCCCTGGACTCAGGGCTTTGGAAAAGTACGCCGTCAAGGCTGGGGGAGGGTATAATCATCGCTTTGGCCTGTTTGACGGGATATTGATCAAGGAAAACCACATTGCTGTTGCCGGAGGAATTAAACAGGCTGTGACGCGGGCCAAGGCAAAAGCCTCCCGTTTTCTGAGGGTTGAGGTTGAGGTGAATGACCTGGACGAGGTCAGGACTGCCTTGGAGGCAGGTGCCGATGTTCTCCTGCTCGACAACATGGATCTCGATACCATGCGAAAGGCAGTGAAGATGGTAAAAAATAAAACCTTGCTTGAAGCCTCAGGAAATATTAATAAAGATACTGTGGAAGAGGTGGCAAAGACCGGTGTGGATTTTATCTCCATGGGAGCGCTTACCCACTCTGCTCCTGCCAGGGACTTTAGTCTCGAAATCGTTAACATGGTGAAAAGGAGATAGCTCCATGCTCCTGGTTATGGATGTGGGAAACTCGAATATCGTGCTGGGGTGCTATCAGGGCGACAGCCTGATTACCCAGTGGAGGATTGTGACTGAACAGAGGCGTACCGCCGATGAATACGGAATGATCCTGAAAAACCTGTTTGCAGCACGCGGTTTAGCCCTGAGCGATACTAAGGCAATGATCATCTCCTGTGTTGTGCCTTCAATGCTCACCATGCTGGGAGAGATGACGGCAAAATATTTTGGCCTCACTCCCCTGGTCGTGGGTCCGGGGGTCAAAACAGGTATGGCCATATCCTATGATAACCCTGAGGAGGTTGGTGCAGACCGGATTGTTAATGCGGTGGCTGCCTACGAAAAATACAAACGGAGCCTGATCATTGTTGATTTTGGTACCGCTACCACCTTTGATTACGTTTCTCCCCCAGGGGAATATATGGGTGGGGCGATTGCTCCGGGGATCTCCATCTCGAGCGAAGCCCTGTTCCAGCGTGCATCCAAGCTCCCCCGGGTGGAGCTCATCAAACCCAAAACGGTGGTGGGGAAGAACACCGTTGCCAGCATGCAGTCAGGCATTGTCTTCGGGTACATTGCTCTGGTGGATGGAATTGTCAACCGGATGAAACAGGAAGTGAAGACGGATCCCATGGTCATTGCCACCGGCGGGCTCGCCCATCTCATTGCATCTGAATCAGAAACGATTGAAGAGGTAGATGAGAACCTCACTCTAAAAGGTTTGCGGATCATCTACCAGCGCAACCAAATTTAGGGAGGAGAGCATGTTTATCATCGGTAACCTTATACACGCTCTGGCTGCCATTATTCACTGGGCGCTTACGATCTATATGTGGCTGATAATCGCTCGGGCTGTCATTTCCTGGGTGAATCCTGACCCGTACAACCCCGTTGTTCGCTTCCTCTATCAGGTTACTGAGCCGGTACTCTATCGCGTCCGTCGTTTTCTCCCCATCGGGAGAATGCCGATTGATCTCTCCCCTGTTGTGGTGTTCTTAGCCATTTTTTTTCTTGATGCCTTTCTGGTGAGAACCCTTGAGGATATCGCCATAAGGATGAGGTGAAACTATGAAGATTACGCCGGTAGATATTGAACAGCAGCAGTTCAGGGTAAAGTTCCGAGGCTTTGACATGGTGGAGGTTGATGCCTTCCTTGACGTCGTAGCCGAGGAGATGGACGCTCTCATCCGGGAGAATATGGGCCTGAAAGAGGAGATCAAAAAGCTGAGAGATGAGATTGAAGCCTTCCGGAGCAGGGAGAAGGTGATCAACGATACCATGGTAAACTGCCAGAAGATTGCAGCGGATCTCAAGGCCAATGCGGAGAAGGAAGCCGGGCTTGTTGTCTCTCAGGCCAGGGCAGAGGCAGACAGGATCATCACAGAAAATCATCAGCGCCTGGCACAGGTCAGGCAAGAGCTCCTGGATCTGAGAAAGAGAAAGATTCAGTTCGAAACAGCCCTCAGATCTATGGTGGAATCTCACCTCAAGATGCTTGATCTGGAGATGCAGGAAGAGGATGAACAGTAGTGCTCAAGCTCCAGGCGGGCGCAGGAGGGGTTGTTTTTGAAGTCTTCCTCCAGCCGAAGGCAAGCAGGAATGAAATCGCCGGCCTGCACGGAGACTGTCTGAAGGTCAGAGTCACCTCTGCTCCGGTTGAAGGGAAGGCAAATCAGGCCTGTATTGACTGTATTGCCCGCGCCCTCGGATTGAAGAGGGACGCGATTGAGATTATCGCCGGTCACACTGCACGGCGAAAGAGGCTGCACGTAAGCGGTATCACCCCTGAAGAGTTTAAACGGAGGTTAGATCACCTTATTGAGTGAGTACTCAATAATCCCCTCTGCGCCGAGTTTCTGCAGCCGGGGGATGAGCTCCCTTACCTTTGCCTCAGAAATCACGGTCTCCACAGAGAACCAGTCCTTCTGATAGAGATTTGAAACGGTGGGTGCGTTAAGACAGGGAAGGATATCGATAACACCCTGAAGTTTATCCTTCGGGACATTCATTTTGAGGACGACCATGCCGTCAGCCTGGAGTGCGCCTTTTAACAGGAGGGCGATTTGCTCGATCTTTTCTTTCTTCCAGGGATCCTTCCATCCATTTTTATTGGCAATGAGCTGGGTGTTCGTCTGCATCAGCTCAGAGACTATCCTCAAACCGTTCGCCCTGATGGTGCTCCCGGTTTCTGTTACTTCCACGATTGCATCCACGAGCTCTTCCACTACCTTTGCTTCGGTAGCGCCCCAGGAGAACTCCACTTCCACCGGGATATTCCGTCCGGCAAAATAGTTCTTGGTGAAGTTGACCAGTTCGGTTGAAATCTTTTTGCCCTTCAGGTCTTCAAGCTTCTTGATAGGGGAGTTCTCTTTCACAACTAACACCCACCGGGCAGGCTTCTGACTCACCTTGGAATAGATGAGATCTGCCACCACCACCACATCTGAATTGTTTTCCATGATCCAGTCTTTCCCGGTCAGGCCCACATCCAGGGTCCCATTTTCAACATACCGGGACATCTCCTGGGCGCGTACCAGCGTGCAGGTGATCTCATTGTCATCGATATCAGGGAAATAATTCCGCGAGCTCACCTGGATCTTCCAGCCGGATTTCCTGAAGAGCTCGATTGTGGCATTTTCCAGGCTCCCTTTGGGGATGCCGAGTTTGAGTCTGTTCAATGAAAAAACCTCCTTATCAGATATTGTGTTTTAAAATAGCATTCCATCATGTATCAGTCAAGGGAGTGGCATGATGGAATTGAGAGGCAGATGTCTGGGCCTGTATTACTGTATGGAAAAAGGGAAGCAAAAAATGCTTCCCTCTTTCCCTGAAATTTATATATCCAGCTGAACTACTAATTAGTTCGGGCAGGCGGAACTTGCCCCGGTGTCATAAGAGTCTTCTGAAGGAGGTTCGACAAAGGCGCTTCTCGTAGCGCTCCATGTCCCTCTTTCGCTGGATGTAGTACATTTCATCCTTCCACCCATAGAACTTCCGCTGCTATTCCCGAGGTATATAGGGTAGCAACCCGAACTAATTATTTTAAAAATCACTAATGAACCAAAAGTCACCCCTTGAGCTGACCAGCCCGAATCTGAGGAGATTTTATAAACAGGACCAGTTTGATTGATAACCCAGATTTCGTCCCATGATGATCCGCTCTCCCATGTTCCTGTAGCATTCCACGTGCCTTCGATATTCGCTTCAGGTTCAAATATTTCTGCTCTTATGTCAGCTAAAGGACATAAAACCATTCCCAAAAACAAAGCTAAAGCAATTAATAAAAATGTCTTTTTCATTTTCTCCTCCTTTTGCATAGTGTATTAAACCTGGCCCAGTCTATTTTTTTAAGAAATTCTCGGATACCACCCCCTTTCAAACCGGACAAACGTTTTAAATGTTAATGTAACTTATATATAAAATCACAGTCATGATTATCCTGTCAAGATTAAATCCTATGGAAAATTGGTCTTGTAAGAATAGGATAATTATAGTATATCACCACAAATTAATATTGGACTTTTTAAGGAAAGAAAAAAAGTGCCTTCTCGTGTAAGCAAAAATCCGTATAAGCGATTTGGCCGGGGATGGTTGTTCAACATCAAATATTCCCCGGACGGAAAGCACCTTGCAGTCTCCACCTCTATCGGAATCGAACTCTTTGACACGAAAGAGTATAAGCTGGTGGGTTTTCTTACCGGTCATGATGACTACATTGTATCTGATAGCCTTTTCTCCTGACGGGAAATATCTGGCGTCAGGGTCAGATGATGATACGATCAGGATCTGGGATGTAGTTTAGACCTATTATGATGGCGATTATTATGCCACGTGGGAACTGACTCCCCGGACAGGAAGGATCTATTCTCTGACAGCGACGAGAGACGGCGGATACGTAGAGGAAGGGATTGGCATTGAAACATCCAGGGGCGGTATCCTGAAACATGATTGCTATGGTGAGGGATGCGGTGACTGCGGTTACACCTTTAAAGGGCAGATATCAGGGAGCACGTTCTCGGGAACAGCAACGTACAAATGCAAAGATTCCGGGTATATAGCTGAAGGAACTTTCACTGCAACGAAAACCGGCAAAGATTCTGTTGATAGCGTGCCGGAATCTGACGGTGTAGATCCTCAATAAGAGTGTTTAAGTAATAACCTTCGTTTAAAAGGCCAGGTTGGTTGTCCATCCTGGCCTTTCCTTTTTTATCCTACGGGCAGGGCTGATTTATATACTGGTTGTAGGTGGAGATTACATCAACCCAGGTTTTATTCCCGGAAACATATTCATTATACGCTGCAATTACATCTCCCCACGTGGCGCATGTTGCTGATGAAATAAAATCTTTGTCTTTCACACTTGCATCTGCAATGGTGACACTCGTGCTTTCGGGAGAAAAGGTATAGCCCGATTTGCCCGGGGTAACGGTGTACGTGCCATTAAGGAGATCTGTAAAGCTATAGCTTCCCAAGGCATTGGTCGTGGTAGTTTGTGAGGCATCTCCTGAGAGGGTCATGGTAACGCCTTCCTTGACATCACCGCTTACAGAACCGGAGATAGAGTAAGTAGGCAATACAGAGGCTGCAAAATCTGCTCCGGTAATGCATGAATTGGTAATAGAAACGTTTCTACTCGTTGGGTTAAAGGCATAGCCCGGTTTGCTCGGGGTGACAGTATAGGTGCCGTTGCTCAATCCCGCAAAGCTGTAAAAGCCGTTCGAATCCGTTATCGTTGTTTTTGTGACAGAGCCTGAGAGGTTCATGGTAATGTCCCCCTGCACGTCGCCGGTTACGGTGCCGGAGATGGAGTATGTGCCTGCTACCGAGGCGGTAAAGTTTATATCAGTCTGGTTTTTTCCGCGGATGGTAACAGATGAGGAGGAAGGACAGAAGGTATAACCACCCGTGGGGGTAACAAGGTAATCGCCATTGGCTAATTCTGTAAAGCTGTAATTGCCAGATTGGTCGATGGTGGTAACTTTTGAAGCATCGCCGGAGAGCGTTATGGTAACGTCTGCCGGAGTATCGCCGGTTACCTTGCCGGAAATGGAGTAGATAGCTGTAGAAGAGGCTACAAAATCCTGTCCGGTCCAGCTGGCATCCGCGACGGTAATGGTTCTGCTTGGTGGGTTAAAGGTATACCCTGATTTGCTCGGGGTAACGGTATAGGTGCCGTTGATTAATCCAGTGAAGCTGTAGTTGCCGGAAGAATCAGTTGACGTTGTCCTTGAAAGAGTGCCTGAGAGGGTCATGGTAACACCGCTCAGCCCCGAACCGCTCAATGTCACGGTGCCGGAGATGGAGTAGATGCCTGCTGCTGTTGCAGTGAAATCCTGCCCGGTCTGGCTGGCGCCCGAGATGGTAACGGCTCTGCTCGGCGGGTCAAAGGCATAGCCGGATTTACTGGGCGTAACGGTGTACGTGCCATTTGTTAATCCTGAGAAGGTGTAGTTTCCCAGGGCATTGGTCGTGGTAGTTTGTGAGGCATCGCCTGAAAGGGTGATGGTAACACCTTCCTTGATATCACCGGTTACTTGGCCGGAGATAGAGTAGTTAGTTCCGTAGGCAGTGAAGTTCACGTTTATCTGGTTATCGTCTGCGATCGTAACCGGGATGCTTGGTGGGTCAAAGGAATAGTTTGTCTTGCTGGGTGTGATGGTGTAGGTACCATTCAATAACTCTGAAAAGGTATAACTTCCCGTGAGACTGGTTGTGGCAGTGCCGGAGGCATCGCCTGAAAGGGTCATGGTAACGCCGCTCAACCCTGAGCCACTTGAAGTCACCGAGCCAGAGATAGAGTAGGTAGCGACAGAGGAGGTAAAATTAATGCCGGTTTTGTTATCGTTATAGATGTAAACGACCATGCTTGGCGGACTAAAGGTATAGCCCGTTTTGCTGGGGGTCACAGTGTATACACCAGCGATTAATCCGGTAAAGCTGTAACTGCCAAAAACATCGGTTGTTGTAGCCTGCTGGGGGGAACCTGAGACTGAGAGGGTTATGAGAACGCCCTCCTGCATATCACCGGTCACGGTACCGGAGATGGAGTAGGTAGGATATGCGGTAAAGTTAACGCCGTTTTGGCTGGCGCCACTAATCGTAACATTACTGCTTACAGGGTCAAAGACATAGCCCGTTTTGCTGGGTGTAACGGTGTAGGTACCATTGCTTAACCCTGTAAAGCTATAAGTGCCAAGAGAGCCGGTTGTCGCTGTCTTAGAGGCATCACCTGAGAGGGTCATGGTAACACCGGCCAACCCTGAACCACTGAAACCACTCAAACTCACCGTGCCGGAGATATTATAGGTAATGGCAGATGCGGTGTCAGGAAGCATCGTATATGTGATAAGAAAAGAGACCAAGAGCATGACATAAGCAAAACTTTTATATCTCATACAGCCCTCCATTCATCAAAGAAGTAAATGTTGATTAGATGAACGTCTGAATGTTAATATTAAAAACGGTGTGGTGCAAGGGAAAATTGGGCTTGTAAGAATCAAGGAGTTATAGTATATCTCCACCGATTAAAAGCGAGCTTATTTCAGGATCAAAATGTCATCTCATTTAACAAGGAAGCCCTACAAGCGGTTCGGCCGGGGCTGGCTGTTCAACATCAAGTATTCGCCAAAAGGTGAATACCTCGCTGTCTCTACATCGATCGGCATTGAGCTTTTTGAGACCGGCAATTATGAACTGGTGAGATTCTTAACCGGTCATGATGACTATATTGTATCAATTGCCTTTTCTCCTGACGGGAAGCATCTGGCCTCGGGTTCAGACGATGATACGATCAGAATCTGGGACGTAGCGAAGGGGAGAGAGGTAAAGGTTCTCACGGGTCATACCGATGATGTGACCTCAGTCCGTTTTTCTCCTGACGGGAAGCATCTGGCCTCGGGTTCAGACGATGATACGATCAGGATCTGGAATTTGAAGACGTTTAAAGAAATCCGGCAGCTGACAGGTCATAGCCGTATCATTGAATCCATCAGCTATGACGGTAAAGGCGAGATGATAGCATCTGCCTCTGATGACCACACCATAAAGCTCTGGGATGTAAAAACAGGTGCAGAGATCAGGACGCTCAAGGGCCACACCGATCATGTGATTGCGGTGAGTTTTGCTCCCGGGAATGAGTACCTGGCATCCGGTTCAGACGATGGAACCATCAGGTTCTGGAACCTGAAGACCGGCAGGGAGATGAAGACCCTCTGGGGACATACCAGCTTCGTCTGGTCCATCGGCTTCACCCCGAACGGGAAATACCTCGCCTCGGCTTCGCATGATAATACCATCAGGATATGGAACCTTGAGACAGGCAAGGTGGCAAAGCTCCTCTCGGGATATACCGGTTCCCTATGGTCTGTGGCAATCAGTTCAGACGGAAGGCTTATTGCTACCGGCTCGCGGGATCATACGGTGAAGGTGTGGAATGTCAGGACCGGAAGAGAGGTCTTTACCTGTGAAGAGCATACCGATGATGTGAATTCAGTCCGTTTCAGCCTCGACGGGAAATACCTCGCCTCAGCCTCCGATGATGATACCGTGAAGATCTGGGATGCAAAGACCGGAGAAGAACTCCACACCTTGCGGGGACATACTGACTATGTGGTGTCTTTGAGTTTCAGCCCTGACGGGATGTACATAGCTTCGGCGTCAGATGATGCAACGGTGAGAATCTGGGCTGTGAAAGAGGGCAGGGAAGTGAAGGTGCTCAAAGGCCATACCGGCTATGTCTGGTCAGTCCGCTACAGCCCCAATGGCAGGCAGGTGGTTTCCGGGTCACGGGACGGAACGATACGGGTGTGGGACGTGGAGAGCGGAAAGACCGTGAAAACCTTGAAAGGGCACACCAGCTATGTGTGGGGGTTGAGTTTTGAAAAGACCGGCAGATACCTCGCCTCAGCCTCGGATGACGGTACGGTGAGACTGTGGGACATGGACGAGTTCAAAGAGTTGAAGGTGATCAAAGGAGAGGCAAAGGACATCTGGTCAATCTGTTACAGCCCTGACGGTGAAATGGTGGCATTCGGGGCAAACAGCAATGTGGTTAAGATATGGAATGTAAAAGAAGAGAGAGAAATTGCGACGTTGAAGGGGCATACCAATATCGTAGAGTCTCTTTGCTTCAGTTGTAACAGTGCGTATCTGGCTTCGGCCTCGGATGACGGGACCTGTCTTCTGTGGAAGATGAAATAAATGCTTTCCAAAAAAACCAAGGTTAAGTACGGCGAGAAGAAGAAAAAGGGCAAGCACCCCAAAGTCTACATTCAGATCTATGACAAGTGGTGCAAGCGGTGTGCGATCTGCATCCAGTTCTGCGCCCACCGGGTTCTGATTGAGGACGAGAACGGATTCCCCAAGGCGGTGAAACCTGTGGACTGCAATATCTGCGGTAAGTGTGTTTTGCGCTGTCCCGATTTCGCCATCTCCATCCGGGAGGCGAAGGGAAACAAAAATTTCGGTATCTCTTGATGAGGCAAGAAACGTGAGCAGTTCTGGAAGAGTACGATTACTGATGGGCAATGAGGCCTGTGCCGAGGGCGCCCTCGCAGCAGGAGTGAAGTTCTTTGCTGGGTACCCCATAACACCGTCAAATGAAATCGGGGAGATACTTTCGCGGAGGCTCCCCGCGGTGGGAGGCAAGTTTATCCAGATGGAGGATGAGATCGCCAGCATGGCTGCAATCATCGGTGCCTCCCTGGGCGGTCTCAAGTCAATGACCGCCACGAGCGGGCCCGGGTTTTCCCTCATGCAGGAAAATATCGGTTTTGCAGCGATGACCGAAGTCCCCTGTGTTGTGGTGAACGTGATGAGGGCAGGACCATCAACCGGTCTCCCGACCCAGCCTTCGCAGGGTGATGTGATGCAGGCACGGTGGGGAACTCACGGGGATCATCCCATCATTGCCCTCTGTCCCTCTTCCGTGAGAGAAACCTTCGATCTCACTGTGAGGGCTGTGAATCTCTCTGAACAATACCGTGTGCCGGTTATCCTCTTAATGGATGAAGTGATCGCCCATTTGCGGGAAAAAGTTACTCTTCCGGCGCCGGAGACCGTTGAGACTATTGACCGGGTGAAACCCACAGTTCCTCCCGACTGGTACAAGCCCTTTGAGGATGTTGAGAGCGGTATACCGCCCATGGCTGATTTCGGGGAGGGATACCGATACCACGTAACCGGCCTTACTCATGATGTCTTGGGATTCCCCACTACAGTCCCGGTAGAGGTAAAGACAGCCATTGAACGGCTTCACCGGAAAATTGCGCTTGGTTTCTCCGATA
>JAPLJA010000208.1 GCA_026388815.1 Pseudomonadota bacterium | reverse complement strand
TCTATATGCTCAAGGATCTGTCATTCAGAGTTTCCCAGAAACTGGGTGTCCCCTTGGAGGCTCTCACCCTGGGGCTTTTTGCACCGACAGTGAAATACTGATCTCTCTGAGAAAAAGACGTTACGGTATTGCCGGATTATTGAAAACTGGCTGCTGGAAAACTGAGAAATTGTATCTGACGGCCGCATAAAGGTTTAGAGAAGAGGAGGGAACTGAATATGGAGAGGGAAAGAGGTACCATCTTAAGGGTTGACCTGAGCAGCGGAAAAATTGAAAAAGAGCCTCTGAAAGAACATTTAAGGGTTAAGTACATTGGAGGCAGGGGGATAAACTCACGGCTCCTCTTTGATGAGGTAGGACCTGAAGTAGATCCCTTATCACCTGAAAACAGGTTGATATTCGGAACAGGCCCGTACTCAGGCACCAAGGCCCCTTCGGTTGTAAGGTTTACGGTAACAACCAGGTCTCCTCTCACCGGTATTCACGGGGATGCCAATGCCGGCGGGCACTTTGGCCCTGCTCTTAAAAAGGCAGGGATTGACCACATCGTTATTACCGGCAAGGCGGACAAACCTGTCTATCTATGGATTGATGATGACAAAGTTAAGATAAAATCTGCCCGTTCTCTGTGGGGGAAAAATACCAGAGAGACAGAAGAGGCTCTTAAAAAAGAAATAGGTGATAAGAAGGTTCAGATCGCTTCTATTGGTCAGGCCGGGGAGCACCTGGTGAAGTTTGCCAACATTATCCACGAGGAGAGGTCTGCCTCGAGGACAGGGGTCGGTGCGGTGATGGGGTCAAAGAACCTGAAGGCCATTGCAGTGAGAGGTACAGGCGAAGTAAAACTCTTTGATCCAAAAGGCTTCAATCGATTGGCTAAAGAAGTATACCAGCTCATGGCCAATGCGCCTGAATACAAGCGCTTCAGAGAGGCAGGGCAAACTGCCGGTACGGCGATTACAGAAAAAATAGGTCTCCTGGCAGTGAAGAACTTCAAACAGGTGGGTGGATTTGAAGGAATTGAGAACTTCGATCCCAAGGCAATGAATGAAAAGTACTATAAGGGAAACTTCGGCTGCTACAACTGTCCCATCCGCTGCTGGAAAAAATTTGAGGTGAAGGAAGGTCCCTACAAAGGTGAAAAGGGAAATAAGACAGAGGAAGGTGCATGGACTCCTTACGGTCCGGTATGCGGAAATTCCTATGTCCCTTCTATCTTCAAACTGAATAACATGGGTAACCAGCTGGGGGTAGATCACCTGGAGATGGGAGCTGCACTCGCTACGGTTATGGACTGGTATGAGAACGGGATCGTATCGAGGGAGGACCTTGACGGCATTGAGATGACCTGGGGGAACCACGAAGCCATGGTGGAGATGACGCGAAAGGTTGCCTTCAGGGAAGGGATTGGAAATGTTTTTGCTGAAGGGATCGTCAAGGCATCAAAAAGATTCGGAAAGGAAGCTGAGAAATACGTAAGTCATGCCAAGAGAATGACCCTGAACGGGATAGAATGCAGGATGCTCAAAGGGATGTGCCTCTGTTTCGCCACCTCCACGAGAGGCGCAGACCATGTACGGGGAATGCCGGGGGTAGAAACTGCTTCACTTGTCCCTGAGAGGGTAGCGATGACACCTGAGGAAGCAGAGGCCAGGTTTGGAACGAAGGAGGCCATCGACCGGAATTCTTATAAAAAGGGAGCTGTGGCTATCTTCTACCAGCACGAGTCAGCCATCATTGATATGCTCGAGGTCTGCAGGTTCGTTCCGGCAATTGCCAAGGTTGTTCCTCTGAAGACCCTTTACACCCTTTTTTCCCTTGCCACCGGGATTGAGGCGGATGAGAAGTCCATGGAGACTGCTGCAGAAAGGGTCTATAATATTGAACGGGCCTTTGGTGTGAGGATGGGGTTGAGTAGGAAAGATGATGTGCTTGCGGGCAAATGGGGGACAGGTCCTGTTCCAAATGGCCAGTTCAAAGGTGAGTCGATAGACCCGGGAAAATGGGAGACCATGCTTGATGATTACTACCAGCACAGGGGGTGGGATAAAAATGGCATCCCCACACCTGAGAAACTGAAGGAACTGGGGCTGGAGGATGTTCTTGAGAAGGTCAGGTGACCGTTGAACCATGCAGAGGTTAGTAGTACATTTAACTGACTCAAGATTCACCCTGGAGGAATGCCCTGACCCCGTGATTGGGCAAAATCCCTATGCCCCTTATGACATCATCGCAGAAGTGAAATTTGCCGGCATCTGCGGTACCGAGCTCTACCTCTGGAAACATGGCTTTCCAAAAGGGGTGCTGAAGGTTGACAAGTTGGGGATGGGACATGAGTTTTCAGGGGTGGTAAGAGAGGTCGGGGAAAAAATAACGGGAGTTAAGGTCGGTGACAGGATTGTCGCTGAGGTATCGATTGACTACTGCGGGAAATGTATTATGTGCGTGAGCGGTTTTCCAACCCTGTGCAGGAAGGTGAGTGCCTTTATGCTGCACAGCGGTGCCTTTGCAAAGTACCTTCCCCTGCCGGAAAAGATCGTGAGAAAGATCCCGGATGCTATCTCTCTTGAAGAGGCGGCGCTGTGCCAGCCTCTGGGCCTGGCAGT
>JAPLJA010000293.1 GCA_026388815.1 Pseudomonadota bacterium | reverse complement strand
AAAGTACGGCCTGAAGTTTGAGGTGGATTGGGCCTACTGGATGAATGGCGATGATATGTCCCATTATCCCTATCCCCGCTTCATGTACAATGGCCCCCCTGGTAATACGAACAAGCTGACCTACTGCGGCGAGCAGGAGCCTGACGGCCCCTGGCCCGACTGTGACCCGGAACGGTATAACGTGGATGGCCCGGCAGAGAGGCTGCTGAAAAAAGGCGTGTCCCGCATTATCATGATCGATATAACCGTGGGAGGGGTTCGCTTCTCCAAGAGCTTCGAGGCGGTTGAGATGACCAAACGGGCCCTCAGCGACAACGGTTCTTCCATCCCCGTTCTCTGGATTAATGATTTCAGCAACTTGATGGAGAGATCGTATCCCACTGAACCAGCAGGTTGGACCAGGTCCCTCAAGGCGCCCATCACTGACCAGCATGTCCTGCTGAACGGCAGTCCAAATCCCGTGGCAGCAGATGAGGTTCTGGCTGATATGCATGTGAGCGGAATCGAGGCCAGCATGTCAAAAAAGGTTGACCCTAAAAAGACAGGTATCATCCTCTTTAACCATGCACTTCACGACTACGATGAATACTTTGATCCAAAGATCAATGATACGCTGGTCATCAATAATAACATCAAGGACAAGCTGTTGAAGCGTCATCACAACATGGATCCGGATAACATCATCGGTGCCTATGGAGGAATCGAGGAGCTTAACTCGGAAAATAATATCGTGGAACTGACCCGTCACATGCGGGGTGAGAGCCTGGGATATGCCTGGCTCTATGAAAGCGACAAGGAGATGCCCGGTGATGAATGGGGCTACCGCTACTGGGATGCCCTCGAGTACCTGAAGAATCGCGGCGTGAAACATATCGTGATCGGATTTCCTCAGATCGTTACTGATTCGGTCCTGAATCTGATTGAGATCAACAACCAGATTGGGAAGGAGATCGGGATCAAAGCCTGGCTGGACTGGGGAACATGGGATTATGTAAATTTCCCCGAGGCGGGACATCCCTTTGCTGATTACTGGGGAAACTGGGCAGATACGGATTGCGGCGGCGTGCCGTGCTGCTTTATCATGGGTGGGTGCGAGGACGGAAGACCCTATCCGCCGCCGCGGCAGACACCCATTGACGAGAAAATAAGTGACCTCGACCCGTCCCTTGCTTACGACCTGAGCGATTACGGAAACCTGGGATACGATCCAACGCTGGGTGCTCCTGATACCAGCAAGCCGGTTCAGGATCAGTATGCCGGTACCTGGGCGCTCTGGGCAACTCCCAACAACGACCCCCGCATGGGTAAGATGCTGGCAGAGCATGTGGTTGATGCGGTCATCAAGCCTATGGTATACCTCACAAACGGTGAGGTGGAAGGCATGCAGGTGGGACAGAGCGTCACCTGGGAGGCGCATGTCTCGGGGGGCACGCCGGGTTATACCTATACATGGTTTATCAAGAAGAAAAAAGGTGGTGACTGGAAGCACATGGGTGAAAACAGTCCCACCTTTACCTGGACGCCCAAGGCTAAAAATACGGGAACATATTCAATCCGATGCAAGGTAAAGGACACCAAGAAAGAGACTGGAGAGGTAATCTGGGAAGGATTCACGGTCTCAGCGCAACAGTAAATTTTATTAAGGAGGTATCATATGACTGATCTCAACAGGAGAAACTTTGCCAAACAAACGGCAACGTGGGGAGGAGCAGCATTAACGCTCCTCACATTTTTTAACGTCCCGAGAGTAGCTTGGGGCGCAGGTCCCGGAAATCCCCTGCAAGCTATCAAAGAGAACCCTTTCTTACAGAGGGAGGATTTAAGTGATGCCCTCAAATCACTTTACATGACCTACGATTCCACTTCCCCCTATCCCCATAAATTCAATGATGTTATCTCAAAGGGGCAATTAGAAAGCCTGGAATTCTTTATCTCAAAAGGTTTAGTTAAAGAATATGCAGAGCACTATGTCTCTACCATGGGTCCTGTCCTCCAGAGGGTCAAGCAGATAGTGGAAAAAGAAGGCCCTGATAAAGGTCTCTGGGGCATGTTTGAAGGGACCTCCTGCGGCTACCAGTTATTCGAGAGGATCAATGTAAAGCCAGGGGAGCGCTCCTTCCCCTGTCCGTACAAACCAGCACTTGAAAACTGCAAGAAATGGCTGCCTAACCGATTCACCATGGAATGGCAGGACGTGTGTAGCAAGTGGTGTACCCAGACCTGGACCGGCTTTGCTCAAGGGATGGGGATCAAGATAGCGATTCAACCCGGCGAAATCTGCACCGTAAAATTAGCGTAACCGAGCGCCAGAGGAGGAATACTTATGAAGAGCAACGGTAAATCATTATTAAAGAATATCAGCGACTCATTGAAGACCGGTGATGATATGTCACGCAGGAATTTTGCCAAGAAGCTGCTTGCGATCGGCGCTTTTTCCTCTCTTGCCGTAGCCAGCGTGCCTGAAGCTGCCCTGGCCTGGCTGGACGGCACCTTTTCTCAAAGGGAAGACCTGGCAGATGCCATCAAGGAGCTGGTCAAGACCTACAGTGACACGAAACCCTATCCCCACAAGTTCAACGACGCCCTGGTGAAGATGCACCTGAGGAACCTCGATTTTGCCGTGAGAAAAGGGCTCTGGAAAGAGCGTGCAGAGCATTATGTGTGGACCCTGGGGGTGGTTGTGGACAGGCATATCAAAAAGGGTATAGAGATGTTTGGAAAAGACGCATTTCTCTGGGGCAACTTCGAACGGACCAGTTGTTCCTACCAGCTCTATGAGCATATTGACGTTAAGGAGGGTGAGCGTTCTGTTCCTTGCCCGTTCAAGCCGATCCTTGACCAGATACAAAAAACTATGGGTACCTATAAGATTACCTGGGACGATGTGCACAATAAATGGTGCATACCTGTCTGGTCGGGCTTTGCAAAGAATGCGGGTGTGGAGATAAAGGTTGAACCGGGCGAGATTTGCAGGGTGAGAGTACTGTAACTCTAACAGGGTGCTGAAAAAGCCACTTTTGTAAGGCTGATCAAAAATGCTCAGATGCAAGGCGCCGGAAATCCTGAGGAGTATAAAACCTTGGGCCGCTCCTGCGGTAAAGTTTTTTACCCGAAGACGGGCCAAACGGCTTATCGAGGGGAATCCGCCATGGCGGACAGATGAACGTTTTTCAGCAGCCTGCTAAAAACTAAAAACGGGTGAAAGGTAGGAAATGTTAATAGAGCAATTCAAGAAAAAGGTAAAAGAGGTTGTGGGCTCGCAGTGGGTCTTTGACGATCCGGCAGACCGGTATCCCTATGGCCGGGACATCGTTACTGACGGGTTAAAGCGCTACACAGAAATGCTCCCGGAGTTTGTGGTGCTCCCGGGTTCGACGGAAGAAATCCAGAAGATCGTAAAACTCGCCAATGAATTGAAGGTGCCTCTCTACATCATCGGGGGAGGAAGTACCCTCCTCGTAGGGAGCCTGCCAGCGAAGCAGGGGATTACCCTCGACTTCAAGCGGATGCAGGGGATGAAAATTGACTATGAAAACCACACCGTCTCGGTAGAACCCGGGGTCTGGGCGCTTCCCCTGTCAGGAGAGTTCAAGAAGATAGCGAGCGAGAAAGGTTTCCGCTACCGCCCTTATTTCGGGGGCGGGCCGGGCCCGTCTTCACACATTGGCACGAATATTTTTACCGGCCAGAATAAGCTTGCCGGTTACAAATACTCCATGGGCATCTACTGCGTCAATGGTCTGGAGATGGTCATGTCTGACGGCTCTCTTCTCAAAACCTCTGCCATGGCCTGCGGAGCAAAGTCAAGCTGCTGGGCTCATGGGCCGGGACCTGATCTCACCTACCTCCCCTTCTTCTACAACGGTGCTTATGGAATCTGTACTAAGATCATCTGGCAGCTCTTCCCCATTCCTGACCACTACATCACCATGTGGGCCTACTACCGGGATTTCAAAACCCCGCTCAAGGCAGTGAGGGAGTTCATGCGCCGGGAGATCGGAAAAGGGCTCACTGTCATCGACTGCTGGACCCACTCTGCCTACTCCTCGGAATCCATTCAGGAGAGCAGGATACTGGCTAAGGTCGCTCCGATGATCTTCCTCGGATTGAGCATTGAGGGAACTGAACGGATAGTTGCCTACCAGAAGAAGATCGCCGCCCAGATCATAACGGAGAGCGGCGGGAGGATTGCACCGCCGGAACTGGTAGAGGTCTATAAAGGGCACGAGGTCAATTCAGCGGGCTGGCAGCAGAGCAACAGCCCCCGCATCCTCAAACACCTGGGCCGCACCGCAGCAGCCGGAACCTATCTGGCCGTGAATGAATACGAAGAGTTTGACGACCGGATGCTGAAGATCCTGAAAGACCTGGAGGATGAATTGGATGGATACTGGAATCACCCTGAGCCGGGATTCGGGCAGTATGCAGGTGGACCCCAGACCTATCTCTCCCAGTTCGGCCACACTAACAACGCCGTTGAATACATCTTTGCCTGGGACCACCGCTCCCAGAAGAATACCCAGGCCATGGTGAAGATCCTGACCAGCATCAAAAAGGTTCCTGTAGAAATGGGTGCCGGCCCGCTCGTCCTGGGGAGAGACCCCTCAGCGCCGCAGTTCATGAAAGGCAGTTACGCTGTGGCAAAAAAACTCAAGGACCTGCTCGACCCTGCAAACATCATGTCGCCGGGGATAGGGTTTCTGGATTAATTAATTTAGGGTATATCCGTTCTGAGTGGTACTTAGAAAAAAACGGCTAAAAAGATGTTAAATGACATTTGAAGATGTGACCCTCTGCTTCCCACAAAGGATACAGTTTCTTTAGGGTCAAGTTCCTTTGCCATTATTCGTTACATTACATCTGCCCAAGGGGGCGATTAAAAGTGAAATTAGCGGGTTTCATAAAGAGAGTCTCTCCCGTCTGTTTGTACGTTTTAGTAGGCACAGTAACTGGCAAAGAAATCAAGAACGCTGCTCCACCGAGAATAGTTCCAATGAGTCCCGCAGGTCTCAGTACGATAACATCGGCAATTATTGCTGCTGCCGATGGTTCTGAGGGTGAAGCTGTCTTTTGATTCTCAGCGAAGGCTACCGGGTTTAAAGAGAGCACGAAAAAGACGATAAGCAATGTGGTCATGATTCTTTTCATGGTAACAATTCCTCCTCTTCCATACAGTGGTCGATTAGCAACACTTTTCCAAGGGCCTTACAAATCTCCCTTTATCATATATTGTGTGGATAACTTTTTCTATAATTATTTTTACCCGAGTGTGTGTCATACTTAGTTGAGATTTAAGGTAGCGGCTCCTAACATGGTTGTAATTTCAACCAAATATTCAAAACCATTTACAGGAGGAGCCGCTGATGAGAAGGGTATTACAGGTAAGGAAGGATGTCAAGACAAGAAGGGCAAGGGTTAAGGAGCTTATGGGGTTAAACTTGCATGAACTTGGAAGGGAGATAAAGCTCCAGCTGATCCAGGAGTTGATTCCTTTGGGGCTCATGCATGTAGGAGAGGTTTTGCAGGAAGATGTAAAGGTCCTTGCTGGTGAGAGGTACAAGCGGAATGGGAGACCGGGTCATGTAAGGTGGGGTAAGCAGTGGGGGTCAGTGTATATTGGTGAGCAGAAGGTACCCATACACTATCAGAGGGTAAGGGATACGAGAGAAGGCAAGGAGATTGAGATCACATCGTATAAACGGTTACAAGAACCCCAGGGAGTAGATGAAGGATTGCTCAAGAAGATTCTCTTGGGATTGAGTTACAGGCGATATGAGGAGTGTAGCGGAGCAATACCTGAGGCCTTTTCATTAAGTCCTTCCACCGTATCACGGGGGTTTATCCGGGCAAGTGTACGGAAGCTCAAAGAGTTCATGGAGAGGCGATTAGATCACTAACAGCTTGTTGAAAAAATACCTTCTGTTGTCTTTGCGAGGAGTCCGCCGCGGCGGACTCGCAATGACGTACATAAGAGTTTTTAAAATGCTAAAGAGTTTTTAGCAGAATTGTAATTCTACCCGTCTCATTGTTCTTGACTACTTCTTCTGCTTCTGGGCGTCTTTGGCGAGCTGGGCGGCCATGACACCCATATCGGCATCCCGCAGGAACTTAAGCTTTTCCACGATATCAGGCGGCACACCGGGAAGCGACATGAGATGGTTAGCGACGACGGCACCAAAGTCATAAAGCAACCAGAGGATATTTGGCAGCGAGCTCAAAGAGCATGTCCATGGTCTTGCTGCCGAGCAGCCGGCCAAAGAGGAATCTCTTGGTATAGTCTCCCATCCTCTGGGGGTTGATGTTCCACTCAAAGGTTGAGTTCCACCACTGGACCCAGTCGTCGTATCCGTTCTGCCCCTTCAGTTCCTTTTCCGCAGCCACTCCTGCCATGTATCCGCACATGGTTGCGCCCTGGTAGAGAACCTCGGCAAAAGAAGGGGCATCACCGATGATGAGGATGTTCTGTGTCCTTGGAACCTTGATGGGAGGCATGAGTTCCACTACCGCTCCGCTCTTCTCCACCACCTTTGCATTCTTGAACCAGTGGGCAAGAGGGCTCTGCTTGGTGAAGTGTTCGATGATCTGGTAATTCCTGATGGCGGGGAGCTGGGCAGCGGTTTCCACCCGGTAGGCATCCTTACCACGCCAGCTCGGTACCATGAAGATCTGTCCCCTCTGGCCGATCATCTGCTCGCCAAAGGCGTAGATGTCACCCCGCGGCAGGGGGCATTCCACACCGACAAATTCGTATTCGATGGTTGGCCCGATACCCATTGATCCTCTCGTCCGGTTGAATCCCAGTTCCCGGGTGATCCGGGACTGGAGACCGTCAGCAGCGATCAGTTTTCTGCAGGTGAGCTTCCATTTTTTTCCGTTCTGCCGGCATGTCACCTCAACACCGCCGGGGATCTCTTTCACCTTGGTAACCAGGGTCCTGATGAGAAATTTGGCACCGGATTCAACTGCCGCCTGGTGACGGCCGGAAAGCCATGTCGTCGCATTGAAGAAATGCAGGATGGGTTTCTTCGTGGTGGTGATGGTATACGGTACCGTTGAGTTGGAGTACATGGCGGAGTGATAGACCGGCTCCATGAGGCCCGGGTATTCTATCGTGAACCCGCATTTTTCATAGTGAACCAGCATCTTGTCTCCCACCGTTTCCAGGTGGATGTTCTCGCCATTGAACTCCTGATCAGTCACAAAAAAACCGGAGGCGGAACGGAAGTTCCTGTCCAGCCTGGTCTTCATATCTATCCCCAGGGCCTTCACGCCCCGCGAAGCGAGCTCTCTCATTGCCATGAGCCCAGCAGGTCCGCAGCCAACGACAATTACATCATAATCAAACATGGTTCTGCTCCTCTAATTTAATTGCCCCCACCACGCATTTGTCTACGCAGTAGTGGCAGCCGGTACAGATTTCCCGGTAGATAGTTGCCCGCTGTTCTTCATCCTTTTGTTTCATCTGGATGGCCCCGATGGGACAGTTCACTGCGCATCCCATGCAGCCGACGCAGAGCTCTTCATCAACGCGAGGAGTTACCCTGCAGGATGGACAGGTATCAAAAAATTCAGGCTGGAGGTTCTGGGCCTGCCGGAATTTTTCGAGCGGCTGGGCAGGGTAGAAGGGGTTCCCGCATTCCTTGCAGACCTTCACCTTGAATTCAGTATTCCAGTTGTCCAGGTTCCTCACCGGACCAATCGACTCGTGATCACCCGGGGCATGCTCCTGTGCGTCGGGGAGATCTCTCATGTCAACGACCTTTGTGGGGCAGATGAGCTCGCAGGTGCCGCAGCCGATACAGTCGGAAGATGATTCATTGAACGGGGTGGTCACCTTCCGCTCAAAACCCATTCCGGCAAAGGAGATGGCCCGTGCCTGAACGATCTCCCGGCAGGCTCGGACGCACAGTCCGCAGCGGATGCAGTGTTCGTTTTCAATGGAGAACCTCGTGGGGCGCTCTGTGATGCCGTACTCAGAAGCTAAGTCCTGGATAACAACCGGCTTCGGGCTCCGGTCCAGGAGCAGGCCGATGATGACCCGCCGCGCCCGCTTGATCCTCTCGGTATCAGTCTTTACGACTAAGCCCTCTTCTACCGGATAGGTGCAGGATGTCTCTACCGTGGTTTTCCCTCCCAGGGCAATTTCAACCACGCAGAGCCGGCAGCCGCCGTAGGGGGCGAGGCCGTCATTGTGACAGAGCGTCGGGATGAAGATCCCGTTCTCGCGTGCTGTTTCCAGGATAGTTGCATTTTCTGGTGCTTCGATCTTTTTGCCATTTATGGTTATCGTAGGCATGGCAGTTATCCTCCGATCTTCTTTGCGTAATCTTCAGGGAAGTTTTTGATGGTTGAGGATACCGGTGCCAGGAGCAGCTTGCCCAGGGCACAGGCAGAGGTGTCATTGATTGGCTCTTCCAGGCTCAGGAGGTAGTCAAGGTCACCCTTTGTTCCCGTCCCTTTCATGATCTGATCCAGCACCTCACCCACCCGGTGTGAACCCTCCCTGCAGGGAACACATTTACCGCAGGACTCTTCTTCGAAGAACCTGATGAAGAAGCGCGCCATGTTCACCATGTCCGTATCCTCGTCCATGAGCACAAGTCCGGAGGCGAGCATGGTCTTCTCTTTCCAGAGCTTCTGATAATCGAGGGGGA
The DNA here is from genome assembly GCA_026388815.1 of Pseudomonadota bacterium. Classification (GTDB taxonomy): domain Bacteria; phylum Desulfobacterota; class WTBG01; order JAPLJA01; family JAPLJA01; genus JAPLJA01. The sequence continues at coordinate 7,190 of JAPLJA010000293.1, read as the reverse complement.
GGCTCGTCTTTTTTGCAGGGAGTATCCCGCCTCCCGGGCCCCCGATCTGGAACCCCTTGAGTGCCTTCTTGCCTTTTACACCGCCTGCCATGGTAATCACATCCTTAATCTTCGTGCCGAGCGGCACCTCAACTGTCATGGTGCGCTCGCAATCACCGGTGACTGCCAGTACCTTGGTCCCGCAGCTTCCCTCGACGCCGTACCCTGCATACCAGCTTCCTCCCTTAAGGACAATGGCGGGGATGTTCATGAGGGTCTCTACGTTATTGACCACGGTTGGCATCCCCAGGAGCCCTTTCTTTGCAGGAAAGGGCGGGCGGGGCCTCGGTTCCGTGATATCCCCCTCAAGGGCATTCAGGAGGGCAGTCTCTTCGCCTGATACGTACGAGCCGGTGCTCCGTTTCACGGTAACGGTAAACGAGAAGTCAGTGCCCATGATCCGTTCACCGAGCAGGCCTGCCTCAGAGAGCTTACTGATCAGTACTTTCAGCTTTTCCTCTGCTGCGGCCAGCTTATCACTTATATAGATGTACCCTTGAGAAGCGCCGAGGGCAAAGCCACAGATCAGCATCCCTTCTATCACGCTCAAGGGATCTGATTCGATGAGTGCCCTGTGCATACCTACTTCAGGGTCTCCTTCGGAGCAATTGACGACCACATACTTTTTAGGAGCAGCGGATTCCTTCGCAGTTTTCCACTTGAGGCCTGTCGGGAAACCAGCTCCGCCTCTGCCCCGCAAGCCTGAGGCCTCAACCTCCTTGATGATCTTTCCCGGGTTTTTCTCCATGAGCACCTTGGCCAGGGCTGCAAAACCTCCCGTCGCCGCATACTCCTCGATACTCAACGGGTCGATGATGCCGGCATTCCTCATGACGATCCTCACCTGCCCTTTCAGGGGAGGAAATTCTGAAGCATCAATGAGGTCAGCGGTTTTCCCGTACTCAATGGCTGCACCATTCAGGAACTGATCCTGTGTGGTCTTACAGAGGGCCATTCCTTTCAGGAGATTACCTTCCTTCACCGTTTTCACCAGTTCCGGAACCTTTTCTGAGGTAACATGGCCATATTGCAATCTCTGCCTTCAGGGCCTCCAGCGTTTCCTTTGCCCCTTTGCTCTGGCCGCAGACAGCACCCCCGACAGTAATCCTGATCTGAGCAGGCTTGAGATTCCTCACGCCCTCTTTTGCCATTACCTCAATCTCTTTTATGTCCTTAATCTTCATGGCTCAACCTTTCACAAGTGTCTCAAGCTTGGATGGAGCTGAACTTAATGCCACCCGCTTCCCGTCAAGCTCAACTTCAGGGCCTGAGTCGCAACATCCGAGACAACGAACCTTTTTCATCTGAATCTTTTCAGCACCTGCTTCATTCACGAGCTTGTCGATCGCCCCAAGGCTTCCTGCCTTATCCTTCACCGCACACCCTGTCCCGGCACATACGGTAACCTGGTGCTCAGGGAGCGAGAGGGAAAAAGCCCTGCCCGTGGTAGCAAGGTGAAAGAGGTGTGCCTCAGGAACCCCGGTCTGCTTCGCAATCTCCCGGATACCTTCAGGGGGAATGTACTTCATGCGCCCCATAATCTTAAAGAAAAGAGCGGAGATATCCCCGCCGCATTCCTGAATCATGGCCTTAACGGTCTCTGGATCAAGGCCTTTTTTTGCGGATACAACCTGCTTGAACACAGATTTCTGCGGCTCAGGGAGCCCTTCTACCATCTCCTTGATGGCATCAACGGTGATCGGCCCGCCTCCCGCCTTCTGCTCTGCCATGCCGAGGAGCATCGGTTTCACGACATTCTTCATGGCATCAGGCACAGCCTGGATCATCCGGCTGAAGAGGTCTTGAGCCTCGCTCTCTGCAAATTTGGGTTCTTTTTGCTCGCTCATAGCTTCACCTCGTCGGTACGCTGGCTCAGCTCAGCCAGTCGTCTGTACGCTTGCTTAACGTTATTATCCAGCGTCTCAATCTCACTGTCAGATAATCCCTTGAAACGTTCCTGCACCTTGATGTAGTTTGCTATGGGCCGGGGAGAGAGTGTATTCACGGTGATCCGGTAGGCCCCTTGCGTCACATCGTATAAGGGGAAGACCCTTGCCTCTACAGCCCAGAGGCCGATCTTCACCGTGAGGTCAGGGCTAAACCCCCACCCCACCGGACACGGGGTCAGGATGTGGATGAAGGCCGTTCCTTTCGCCTTCTGTGCCCGTTTGAGCTTATCAATAAGATCGAAGGGATAGCTCGAGCAGGCCGTAGCAACATAGGCATATCCTTCGGCCACCTTCGTTCCAGGTTCAGATTTCTGAAAAAGAGAGGCGAGAGAGAGATCGGCCTCGTTATCGATCAGGACCTCGATGGGATATCCGTCACCACTTCTCCCCTTGCTCAGGCTGAGCAGGGCACCTCTCCCGTTTTTGCTCTTTTCAGGGAATCGCCATTTTGCCTTGAGTTCCTCAGGAAGACCTAACGCTTTGTACACATGCCGGAGGGCTAAGGCAGCTCCGCACCCGGGACATGCCTCGTTTGCATCCGGGATGCAGAACTCTCTCTTCCCCAGGGTAAGCGGGGCATAGATACTGTAACGGTCCATGGTCATACCTCCTCAGCCATAGATATTGCCCCGAACCAGCACTCCTGCTGGCAGATACCACATCCCTTGCAGAACTCCCGGGTAACATCAAAATATCCCTCATCCACCCTGGTAATGGCTGCATCAGGACAGAAGAGGTAACAGATACCGCACTTAATACAGCGATCCCGGTCCCATTCGGGCAGGGCTTTTGGCTTTGCTCCCTTGGTGAAGGGCTTTGCTCTTCCTTCCTTTAAGAGAACACAGCCTACAGGATTTTCAGAAGCCATCGTCAATCCTCCTTGTTAACGGTTGGGGTATCCCTGGCGCGCGCTTGGCAGGCAGGAAACCCCGAGCGGCTGGGAACGCACCTGCATCATCCTCTGGAGGAAGGCAGGGTTCTCCGTTTTAATCACATCCATCTTCTCAGCCAGAGCCTTTCCCATATGTTGATTTAACATGAAGGGATTTAAGCTGTGGGGCAGGGGTTTGTCAATCTTTTTAATCAGATAGTTAAAATCCTCTTTCTTGAGAATGTTATAGGAAGCAAAAACCTCTGCATAGTCCCGGAAGTCCATAGCATCGGGGTAGGACTTCTTCCACCATGAAAGGTAACTCTGAACTCCTTCCCTATCCAGCTTTTTATCCCGCAGCGCTGTGGCAACGGCATGGGCAGCCTTGTTCCCTGCGAGCATGGAACCGGTTACTTCAGCCTCCTGTGTCCACACCGTATCACCTGCGAATAACACATTATCGCGGAACGGTACCTTGGTAGGAGACCAGATGTTTTCCACGCAGGCAAGGCGGTAGCGGATCTCCACTTTCTTCTCAAAGAATTTGGCGAAGGGAGACTTCCGCATGAAGTACTCGAGTTCAGCCATATAGTCAACCCGTTTGTCTAAGAGACCGCCCAGGATGAACTGGTGGCCTTTCGGGTCATGCTCTTCATTAAAGACAAAGGGAAGCCAGATCCCGGCCATGGTATTATTGTATTGAGATCCGAAGTGGGTAGCCCAGATAAACCGGTCGGTGGGCAAGGTACATCCCCGCATAAAGAGCCCGATAGAAATAAGGGTACCGTAGAATTGCCGCTCTTTGTTCAGACCGAGGTTCTTGGCCAGGCGGGAGTTTACCCCGTCTGCGGCAATGACAAAGGGGGCACGGAAGGTCTTGCCTTCGGCAGTCTTCACCACCACCAGCTCACCCTCTTTCCTGGCGCTGATGACGTTCTGACAGGTATGGATCTCCACCCCGTTCCGTTTTGTCTTTTCGACCAGGCTGTTGATCAGGTGTCCCTTGGAATAGGCGACGGAGAGCCTTCCCTTCACCGGCCCGAGCGCCTTCTGCTTCTCATAGTCCCCCAGGCTCATGGTAGTCTCACCATCAGGAGCCAGGTGCCACCAGGTATAGAACGGGGCATAGGGGCCGTCGTAATCGATGGTAAGGGCATTCTCCGGGAAAACAAATTTTTTGGCGTCCTGGTTGAAGTACATCCGGTCACCGATATACCAGTCGCTCTCGATGGCAAACATGGTCGAACAGATCCGGTAAATCCTGGCCGGATGGGTTTTTCTCTCAATGAGCGCAGCCTTGAGACCGATCTCTCCGGCAGTGGCTGCCGCCATCGTACCAGCGGGCCCGCCTCCGACAATAATCAGATCATACGACATTATTCTAACCTCCTGGGTGCCTTCAGAGGGCACACCTCAGTGCAGGTGCCGCATTCTGAACAGAGTTCAGAATCCACAAAGGACTTATCATTCACCAATCGCATTGCTGTCATCGGGCAGAGGTCAACACAGCCCCCGCATCCCACACACACATCAACGTCAACTTTTATCATAATGACTTCTCCCTGTTAAATGCTTTCTCCGAGGGTAGTTGTGCGTACCTTTTTGATCTTTTCAAAGAGGACAGGACGTTCACGCATAATTCTTTCTGGATCCCGAAGGATGGTATCCCACATATACTTGGGTGAATTGTACTGGCTCCAGGTTCCCGGAAGGGTAATCCCTTCGCAGAGCGAGAAGAGGTAGTCCACTTCATCGTCCTCGTAGGTAGGTATCAGGGCGTATCCCTGAGAGACCCGCATCATCCCCTCTGAATTGAACTCAAAGGATTTGAGCCACCAGTCTGTATATTCAGCAAATCCTTTCTCTCCGTTGAGTTCCTTGGCGATAGCATCTGCTGCCCTGAACCCGCAGTTCAGCCCCCCCTGCGCCTGTACTTCAACAAATGCGGCTGAATCTCCGATTACGAGCACATTTCCCCGGTAAGGTGTCTTGAGAGGAGTAAATGCCTTTACCGAACAACTGTATTTCTCCTCGATCTTAGCATGTTCAAACATATAGGCAAGAGGGCCTTTCGTGGTGAAGTACTCAAACACCTTTTCAGGCAGGTCTTTCAGGCTGCCAAGCATGATCACATCTGCCCATTCTTCAAAGTGGCCGGCAGGGCCGGTACCCATGAGCGGGGCCAGGTTTGATCCATACACACGCCCCCACCATCCTTTCCACTCTGAGGGGTTGTAGTCCTTAACTCCTGACATGTAAAAGGCCTCGCATAAGGCAAACCCCATGTACCCCCGGTCCCGGTTAAAGCCCATGGCCTGCCCCATCCGGGTGTTGCACCCGTCGCAGATGATAAGCTTTTTTGCACTGAGCCGGAATTTCTTTCCCTTGCTCACACATTTCAGCTCAACTCCTTCAGGCGAATCTTTGCCGTCGTAGGCCGTGGTCTCGTTCTGGAAGGTAACGCCGAGTTTCAGGCATTCCTCAAGCAGTCCCCGCAGGAGTTCACCTTTATCATACTTATAGGCAAAAGGTCTTTTGTCCGGCCAGGCAAAGTGGATGGCGTGGCGTGAGGGCGAGTAGTAGTATTTATCTGTGACTGGGCAGAGTCCCCCTTTGTAGTCAACCTCATAGCCATTCGCTGTGGAAATAATCTTCCCTTTCTCGATATCTATCTTGACGGTATCGCCGTTGTACCCTTCATCCAGGATGATGTGTTCACTGCAATAACGGGTTACCTTGGAAATGTCTTTCCGCTTTTCTATAAGGATGACCTTCAGTCCCTTTTTGGCTGACCACTTGGCGGCATGGAGACCGGTAGGGCCTGCTCCAACAATGGCGAGATCATAGACCATATGCATTCCTCCTTGCTTTACGCTTTCTACTCGTTAACTGATTGCCTGGACTGGACAGATAGGTTCACAACTGTGGCAGGCAGTACAGTTCTGGGGATAGAGATGAGCCTTCTTATCATAGCCACCCTTATCATCAAGCTCCATCGCACCCAGGGGACAGTTCTCCATACATCCTCCACAGCCCAGACACTTGTCTTCATCAACAACGGGATACTGGCGGCAGGACTGACAGAGGTTGAAAAATTCCCCCGGCAGATTCTTTTCCTGTCTTACCTTCTCGAGGTGCGGCTCAGGTGCAAAGGGGTTCCCGCACTTTTTACACTCTCTGAGCTTGTGCTCCACCTGCCAGTTTTCAATCAGCCGCTTCGGCCCGGACGGCGTTTCCTGCTCGTCCTTCTTCTTGATAACGCCGGTGGGGCAGATAAAAACACAGGAACCACAGGCAATACAGTCCTCTGCTGTCCGGTGGAAAGGTGAATCGACAATCTTATACAAACCGCTCTTTGCAAACTGGATGGCTCCAGCCTTGACGACTTCATTGCAGGCACGCACGCACAGTCCGCAGAGGATGCACTCATCGTTTTCCTTTTTTATTTGTGGCGGACAATCCTTAATCCCGTACTCTTGAGCCAGCTTCTTGATCGAAGGCACGCTGGGGCATCGGGCCAGGAGGAGTGCAATAACCATCTTCCTTCCCTCAAGAATGCGGGGGGTATTGGTTTTTACCTCCAGGCCTTCCTCTGCAGGATAGGTGCAGGAGGTCTCAACCGTCGTCCTGCCGTTTTTCGCTATCTCAACGATGCAGAGGCGGCATGCGCCATACGGTTTGAGAGCATCTTGTGAACAGAGGGTAGGAATGAGGATACCATTGGCTTTGGCTGTCTCGAGCACTGACTGCCCTTCTTCAGCCTTTACTACCTTCCCATTGATTTTCATTTTGACCATAGTTTCTATCCCCTATCTTTGCTTTATCCGCTTCTCTGATACCAGATTCTGTTACGCCCCTCGCCTCATCAGCTTTCCCTCAACTTCCTGAGGAAAATGTTTCATCACCGAGAGAAGAGGGACTGCTGCTGTCTTTCCAAGGGCACAGGCTGACGTGTCTGCCATTGCCGCGGCCATCCGTTTGATGAGGCTTACATGCTCCCCGGTGCCCTGCCCTTCTCTGATGCTTTCAAGAATCTGCTTAAGCTGTTTGATCCCCTCTCTGCATGAAGTACACTTGCCGCAGGACTCATCGGCAAAAAAATCGGTAAAGAATTGCGCCATATCGAGCATGTCCGTATTCTCATCCATGATGAGGAGACCACCGGAGCCGAGAAGGCTTTCTGCCTTGGACAACTGTTCATAATCCAGCTTCAGGCTGAGTGCTTTTGCAGGGAGAATGCCTCCGGAAGGCCCTCCTGCCTGGAATGCCTTGATCTTCTTCCCGCTGGCTGCACCCTTACCAAAGAGGGAAACAATATCCTTAATACGCAT
>JAPLJA010000306.1 GCA_026388815.1 Pseudomonadota bacterium | reverse complement strand
ATATCACCCTCTCTTCCTTCCGTCAACATCAGCTTTCTTTCGCTCCAAGCCTCTCCGACCAGACCAGGGGGGGGAGAATGAGAAGCGTGATGATCCCGCTTATCGCCAAGGGGTATCCATATCCCGCCTTCTCTCCGAGAGGCCCAAAGATGAGTGACCCGACAAAAATACCGATCATCGTGCTCATGCTGATCAGGCTGGCGTTCCCTCCGATCCTCTCCAGATGGAAGAGCCGGTTGATTCCCAGATACATAACCAGCGCAATGATTCCATCTCCTATACCGTGAATAACCCGCCAGGAGAAGGAAAAAATGAGATCCGGGTAGACCATCAGGATATTCCCTATTCCTGAAGCAATAAGTCCTCCATAGAGTAATGGTTGTGCATGAACACCCCCGTTCCGGTCATAGAACCACCCGAAAAAGAGGGCAGAGACAGCAACAGTAAAAAACTCGCCTGCCATGTAGCAGCCTATCCCGATGAGCGAAAGATTGAGATTATGACGCAGGAAAAGGCCGAAGCTCGTTGCCTCAGCACCCCAGTGGAGAGAAAAGAAAAAGAGCCAGAGGGAGAAAACAATGACCCGCCTCTTTAAAAAGTCATGCCGGTAGTCAAAGAGTTCCCACCTCCTGCCCGGTATTGAGGGAAGGAATGGATAGACAAGAACAAGGATAAGGGCAAGAAAAGCCAGCCCTTTGAGAGTAAGGGGAAAATCCAGAGAGGAAAGGAAAAACCCCGCACAAAGAGCACCGAGAGTAAAGCCGACCATCCGCATGCAGTTGAACAACCCATAACGGAATCCCTGTTTTACTTCCCTCCCAGATTTGAAGAGGAGCGCATCGAGGGAGATGCGGAAGATATTCGTTGCGAGGCCAAAGAGAAGAATAACACCGAAAAAAGGAAGGAAGCGAGTTACTGTTCCCTGTCCCCAGCAGGATACAGCGGTGAGGACAAGTGCACAGAGGATCAGGACACGTGGGGTCAGGCGGTCATTAAAGAAACCTATGGGGAAGGTGAAGACGATCCCTGTAATGCTTAACGTCCCGTAGAGCATCCCGATGTCCGCGCCGGAGAACCTGAGGTGGTCTTTCAGGAAGAGGGGGAGAAAGAAATTGGTCAAGGCAACGAGAAAGGCGTACCCACAGGACAGGAATGCTGGAAGGACGTCCTCACGGAAATAGAGGTGCTGAATCTGGCTGCCGTTCACTTAACTATTCTAACCGATAAACTATGATAAAAAAAGTTTTAAAAAAGTATTGCATCTTCATATCGCATGTGCTATCAAAATTATAGTACGTACCTTCAAGAGTCCAACTCATAACATCTTAATGAGGTAAACTGCCATGAAAAAAAATAATGTGAAAGAAAAGGAACTGCTGAGCGCAAGAGAAGCAGCTATTGCCTTGAATGTAACACCTCAGACGATCAAAAACTACATCTACTCCGGGAGGCTGAAATCCCTCAAGACTCCCGGTGGCCAACACCGCATTCGCCGGTCAGACCTCAACTCTCTTGGATTTTCCCCGGATGATAAAAATGGGGAAGTCATGGAACGGGATGACTTATCCCTGCTGTACAGCCAGCTCTTCCAGA
>JAPLJA010000243.1 GCA_026388815.1 Pseudomonadota bacterium | reverse complement strand
CCGGCAACAGCCGTTTTTACCGGGACACCTGCGTCCATGAGGGATAGGGATGATCCGCAGACCGTAGCCATGGAGGACGAGCCGTTTGATTCCAGGACCTCTGATACAATCCGTATCGTATAGGGGAAGTTGTCGTTGTTAGGAAGGATTCTGGCAATGGACCTCTCAGCCAGCGCACCATGTCCAACCTCTCTCCTGCTCGGGCCACGCAGCGGTTTCACCTCTCCCACGGAGAAGGGAGGGAAGTTGTAGTGGAGCATGAATGTCTTATAGGTTTCTCCGATGAGGGAGTCAATCTTCTGCTCGTCAGAGGAAGTGCCGAGGGTTGTGACAGCCAGTACCTGGGTCTCTCCCCTGGTAAAGAGGGCAGAGCCGTGAGTCCGCGGGAGTACAGCAACCCCGCAGTCTATCGGCCGTATGTCTTTGAGCCCTCTCCCGTCAATCCTCCGCTTTTCCCTGAGGATCATATTCCTCACGATATCCCGTTCCAGGTCAGAGAAGATCGCCGTGACTTCATTCTTCTTCTCCCCGTTCTCTCCGGCAAACTTTTCCACCGCTTCGAGGTAGAGGTCATCCATCCCCCTGTGCCTCTCTGCCTTGTTCCTCAGTTGCAGGGTTTTCCTCATCCTGTCAGCAGCAAAGGACGTGATCTTTTCCTTAAGTTCAGCATCAACGGAAGGAGGAGGAACGATGACCTTCGGTTTCCCGATCTCCCGCTTCATTTCTTCCTGGATATCCAGTACTTTCTGTAAGGATTGATGCCCGAAGATCATGGCTTCAAGCATTATATCTTCCGTGATGAAGTTGGCCCCGCCTTCTACCATCACGATTCCTTCGCGGTTACCCGCTATAATCAGATCGAGTTCGCTTTTTTTCAACTCAGTATTAATGGGGTTGCAGACGAGCTTCCCGTCGATTCTTCCCACCCGCACCCCTGCAATAGGACCGCAGAAGGGGATATCAGATATTTCCAGTGCGGCAGAGGCCCCGATCATACCCAGAATATCAGGATCGTTTTCTTCATCCGCCGACAAAACCGTGGCGATGATCTGGACTTCATTGATATAACCTTTGGGGAAAAGTGGCCGGAGCGGACGGTCAATCAGACGGGAGGTTAAGATCTCTTTTTCAGATGGGCGCCCTTCCCGTTTAAAAAATCCGCCTGGGATCTTCCCGGCAGCGTAGGTCATCTCCTGATAGTCAACCATGAGCGGGAAAAAGTCTATGCCCTCCCTCGGTCCCTTCGATGCCACGGCGGTGACCAGCACTACCGTATCTCCATACTGTACCCTGACCGAACCGCTTGCCTGCCTGGCAAGGTCGCCAGCCTCAACCTTGAACATTCTTCCATTCCATTCAAATTCTTTTTTTAACAATGTATGTTTCTCCTTACGCTTTGTATTTGTTATTGTTCTCTATTTTCTCAACCCTAATTTTTCAATGATCGCCCGGTACCTCTCCGCGTCCTTTCGCTTCACGTAGTCCAAAAGTTTCCTCCGTTGACTGACGATTTTCAACAGGCCCCTGCGGGAGTGGTGATCTTTCTTATGGGTCTTGAAATGTTCCGTCAGGTAATTGATCCTCTCGCTCAAGAGGGCTATCTGAACCTCCGGCGATCCGGTATCCTTGTCGTTGCGTTTGTGTGTTTCTATAAGTTTCTGTTTCTTTTCCGGTTCTAATACCATTCTTTTCCTCCTGTACTTATCTACTTTGTATAATTAGGGTTCAAGGATTCGAGGGTTCCAGGGTTCAAGTGTAATGAGCTTTCAGCACACAGCTCTCTTTATTCCTAGTCTCTAAACCCCAATCCCGGTCTGACATTCCGCAATCCGCAATCTACAATCCGCATTAGCTTGACCCCTCATGCACTTCATTAATTCACAAACACCCTATTCAATTTGAGCACCCCCTGTCCGTTGGTGACCTCTTGGATCGGAGTATCCATGAGGAGTTCAGCGACAGCGAGCAGTTTTCCCTCACGGGAGAGTATCTTCACCTTCTCCCCAATTTTTAATAACGGGAGAAGGACTGTTTTGAGGTCACGGGGATATATGCTCATGCCTCTCCGCACCTTTTCAGAAAGATCGGGGCCGAATATAATCGGGAACAAATCGGGTAATGCCTCTGCCAGCGGGATGATCTTCTCCTGAATGACCCCCCTCCTGCTTCTCATTTCCGCTTCCTCGAGCGAGATGGAATCCCGTACCGTAAAGGGTCCAGTCTTAACTCTCCTCAGGGCAACGAGATGGGCACCGCAGGAAAGACTGGTCCCGATGTCAGCGCATAAGGTGCGGATGTATGTCCCTTTGGAACAGGAGACCGTGAACGAGCAGTACGGCACATTGATCCCGGTAACCTGGATGCTCTTGATTTCTACCTCCCGTTCCTCACGCTCAAGTTCAATACCCTGGCGAGCCAGTTGATAGAGGGGCTTCCCGTGGTATTTCAAGGCGGAAAACATGGGAGGCACCTGTTTAACCCTCCCTTCGAAGGCCTTGATTGTTGAGAGGAGCATATCCTCTGTAATTTCAGGATCGTGGCTCTCCCGGATCACCCTCCCGGTAGAATCCTGGGTATCAGTTTCCACACCCAGCTTCATCATTACCTCGTACTCCTTGATCCCTTCCATGAGAAAGGGTACTAATTTTGTTGCCTGGTTGAAACAGAGAGGGAGTACCCCGGTGGCTAAGGGATCGAGAGTGCCAGTATGGCCGATCTTTTCACTCTTCATCCACTTTTTCAACCTTCTTATCACCTCAAACGAGGTGGGACCAGAAGGCTTATCTATGACCAGCACGCCGTCGCCGATCACGTTATGCATCTCCCTCCTTTTTCTCCTCTTCTTTGATCTTCCTGATCAACCCTTCGATTTCAAAGCTGTAGTCTAAGGAATGATCCACGATGAAGTTCAGATGAGGGATGTGTTTTATGGCAAGGCGTTTCCCCAGCAGCCTCTGGATGAAACTTGCGGCATGTTTCAGTCCCTCCATTGAATCGTTATACTCCTTTTCACTCCCGATGACACTGTAGTAAATCTTTGCCAGGGAGAGATCATCGCTTACCTCGACCCTGGTTATGGTAACCATACCGATGCGGGGGTCTTTTACTTCCCGTAAAAGGATCTCCGATATCTCCCTCATGATGAGGTCAGACACACGATCGGTACGTTTATAACTCAACCGGCTCATCATTACAGATTTAAGATCTCAATCTGGGCGTTAATTATTTCTGCCACGTTCAGGCTCTCAATGAAGTTGAGAACCTTATCCAGGCTGGCATTGATAAATTGCCGATCGTTCCCTACGACGGAAAATCCGATCTTGCCCCTCTGCCAGAGATCATTATCATCCACCTCAGCAATCGATACATTGAACCGGTTTTTCACCCTCTCCAGGATTCGCTTCATGACTTGCCGTTTTCCCTTCAGAGAGGAATTCTCCGGTATATGGATATCCACCAGGCACAGCCCTACGACCATCGGTTACCTGTCTCTGCTGATAATATTTTTAGCTTTCAGCGATCAGCTTTCAGCTATTTACTCGAGCTTAGTAGCCACCTCTTCATGAATATAGGCCTCAATCGTATCGCCTATCTGGATATCATGATGGTTCTCGAGGCCTATCCCGCATTCATAACCGGCCTGCGCCTCTTTCACTTCATCCTTGAACCTCTTCAGAGAGGATATCTTTCCTTCATAGACGAGGTTGCCGTTCCGGGATAAACGGACCCGGGCATTCCTCGTCACCTTCCCGTCCGTGATATAACAGCCAGCAACAGTTCCGAACTTTGTTATCTGGAAAACATTTCTTACCTCTGCCTTCCCGAGGTACTTTTCTACCAGGGTCGGGGCGAGCAGCCCTTCCATGGCACTCCTCACTTCAGAGATAGCATTGTAAATCACCTCATAGAGCCTGATCTCAACCCCCTCCTGGTCGGCGAGGTTCTGGATCTTACTGTCCACTTTCACCCCGAACCCGATGATGATGGCGTCAGAAGCGGAGGCCAGCATGACATCACTCTGGGAGATGTCACTCACCCCGCTGTGGATCACATTCAGCTTGATATCCTTTGTACTGAGCGCCTGGAGGGAGTCCTTGAGGGCCTCAATGGAACCCTGGACATCTCCTTTTAAGACAATCCTCAGTTCTTTGAGTTCCCCTTCCTGGATCTGGTCATGGAGGCCTTCCAGCGAGACCCTGGCCGAATGGGAGAGTTCTGTTTCCCTCAGCTTCTGCTGACGGTAGATGCCTACCTGTCTCGCCTTTCTCTCCTCACTCAATACCACGAGGGGATCCCCGGCATTAGGCACGCCTGAGAATCCAACCACTTCTACCGGCATGGAAGGACCTGCTTCTTCCACCCTCACCCCCAGGTCATTCATCATTGCCCGGACCCTTCCAAAATTAATCCCTGAAACGAAAGAGTCTCCCACTCTCAAGGTTCCCTCCTGGATCAGGACGGTTCCCACCGGTCCTTTTCCCTTGTCCAGCTTGGCTTCAATAACGGTCCCCTTTGCCAGTCTGTTGGGGTTAGCTTTCAGTTCCAGTATCTCTGCTTGAAGGAGGATGACCTCCAGGAGTTCCTTAATTCCCTTCTTCTGCTTTGCCGACACTTCGGCAAAGATGGTAGTTCCTCCCCACTCCTCGGGGATTAATCCGTAATCACTCAAAGCCTGTTTTACCCGCTGAGGTTCGGCATTCGGTTTGTCAATCTTGTTAATGGCAACGAGGATAGGGACCCCGGCAGCTTTGGCATGGTTAACCGCCTCCACGGTCTGGGACATCACCCCGTCATCAGCCGCAACCACTAAGACTACGATATCTGTTACCTTTGCACCACGCGCCCTCATGGCAGCGAAGGCTTCGTGGCCCGGTGTATCGATGAAGACGATGTTCCCGTTCTCCAGGGAAACGTGGTAAGCACCGATATGCTGGGTTATCCCGCCGATTTCTGAGTCCGTTAAATTTGTCTTCCGGATGGCATCGAGGAGAGAAGTCTTCCCATGATCCACATGACCCATTACGGTAACTACCGGCGGTCTGGTTACTAATTCTTCTTCCGTATCTGCTTTTTCATGTCGCACCATGATTTCTTCTTCTTCGATCGGGATACTCTCTACCTCGTAACTAAACTCCTGAGCGACGAGTGCTGCTGCATCATTGTCAATGGTTTGATTGATGGTAGCCATGAGCCCGAGTTCGATGAGTTTTTTTATTACTTCAGCTGACTTTACCCCCATCCTCCGGGAAAGCTCAAATACCGTTATCCCTTCTAATACCCGTATCTTCCGCTTGATCGGCTTGGGGGTAGTTCTTTCTGTCTTCTTTGGTTTGATCAGGGTGAGAGGCGGCTTCGGAGAAGGCAGTGGAGGTGGTGGAAACGGGATTGTATCCCCCCCTTCCAGTTCCTTATCAAGCTGGGGGACCTTGGCTCCGAACGCCTTGGGATCTAAGTAAATATCAGCTCCGTAGGCAGTGCCTTTCTTGGATTTTTTCTTTGGTTTTCCGCGGGCAGGTATTTCTTCTCTCTCATACGGTAAAGGCTTTTTCCCAAGGAGCTTTGCCCCTTTGGGTGGAATATAGACACTCTTTTTCGGCTTTTCCGCTTTTCCCTCTTCCTTCTCTTTCACTTCAGGAAGAGGTACTTTTGCCTCTTCTTTCTTGATAACGAGCGGCACAGGTTCCGGTTTGACCTCCCAGGGCTTTGGTATCAGTTCCTCTACGAGAGGTGGTATAGTCTCCGCTCCCTCTCTGGGCGCCAGCTCTTCCAATATTGGGTGGATCTCTTCTACGCGTATCTCTTCGACTCCTGGTTTTACCGGCCCAAGGGGAACTTCCTTCGGCTCTTCCGGGGCGGCGGCTGGCTCCGGCGGCTTCTCTTCCACTTCCAGTTTTTTCACCCTTCTCCGGATTACCGTCGGTTTTATCCGTGCTTCCTCAATGACTTTCTCAACCTTGTGCTTACCCAGGGAATTTTTGATCTTCTCAGCTTCCTCTTCCGACAGGGAGCTTACGGCACTCTTTACCTCAATATTCATCTCCTTCAGGCGAAGAATGAACTCCTTGCTCTCCATGCCGAGTTGCTGAGCTAATTCGTAGACCCTCATTTTCCCCATCCCTATCTCCTTTTGAGGATGTAATCCTGGGCAGCCAATTTGATTTTTTCCGCCTTCTTTTCACCGATACCGCTGATCTTGGTAAGGTCATCGATCTTAGCTAAGGCAATCTCTTCCGGTGTGAAGAAACCTTCTTTATAGAGGAGGTCGGCAGTGGATTCTCCTACCCCTTCCATCTCGGTCAGCTGCTCTATGGCCCTCCGGGTAAGGCCTGGGGACTTTGACTTGTTCTTGATATCGATCTTCCATCCCACGAGTTTTACCGCCAGTCTGACGTTTTGGCCTTTTTTGCCAATCGCGAGGGAGAGTTGATCGTCGTCAACAATAACCTCCATGGCGTGCTGGTCTTCATCCGTGATTACTTCTGAAATCTGTGCCGGGGACAAGGCATTGCAGGCAAATTTCGCCGGATTATCATCATAGGGTACAATATCAATCTTTTCGCCTCTCAGTTCCTGGACGACGCTCTTTACCCTGGAACCTTTGGCCCCTACAAAGGAGCCTACCGGGTCCACATGGGAGTCTCTGCTCTCAACGGCAATTTTTGAACGGCTCCCCGGTTCTCTCGCCACGCCCCGGATTTTTACAACGCCCTCAGTTAGTTCCGGCACCTCCAGCTCAAACAGTTTGATCAAGATACTGGGGTGGGTCCGTGAGAGGATAATCTGGGGTCCTTTGGGGGTCTTTTTAACATCGAGGACATAGGCTTTTATCCGGTCTCGCTGCTGATATTTTTCGCCGGGGATCTGCTCCTGTGGTGGGATTACCCCCTCTCCCTTTCCCAGGTTCACAATGATATTCCCGCGGTCAAACCTCTGGATATAGCCGGTGACCAGGGCCGCTTTTTTGTCCTTGAATTCAATATAGACATTATCCCGTTCGGCCTCGCGGATATTCTGGATGATCACCTGTTTCGCTGCCTGGGCTGCTATCCTCCCGAAGGTAGAGGTGGGTATCTTAATGCCCAGGCTGTCTCCGACCTCGCTTTCCGGATCGAGATCCTTAGCCTCTGCGATGGAGATCTCTTTCTGAGAATTCCTTATGTGTTCAACGACGGTCTTGAATTGAAAGAGCTCAACTTCTCCAATGTCGGTATTGAAATGAGCCTCCATTTCGGCCTGGGGACCGTACATGTTCTTTGCAGCTTTCAGGACCGCTTCCTCTATGGCTGAGATCAGAATCTGCTTGTCAAGACCCTTGTCTCTCCTTACCTCTTCCAGTACCCGATCCAGTTCTGAAACCATCTCTTTACTTCCTCCAGTGCAATATCTTTGCCGATTCGCCCTTCTTTATTCCACCCCCGCTTCTCATTGTTTGAGGTGGCTGATATTCAATATTCGCCTTGCGTATGAGGGGAAAAGGTATGGTTTTCTCTCTTCCTTCTATCCCAAGGATGACCGTATCCCCTTCATAACGGAGAAGTTCACCGATGAAGTTTTTCTGACCATCTATTGCTGCCTTCGTTTTTATCTTTACCCGTTTGCCAATGCTCCGGGTAAAATCTTTTTCACGTTTCAGGGGACGGTTCAAACCAGGTGATGAGACCTCCAGGGTGTAGGGATGGCCAATGATATCGTTGACCTCAATGAGCTCTCCCACTTCCCCGCTTATTAGAGAGCAGTCGTCCAGAGTAATTCCCCCTTCCTTGTCCAGGTAGACCCTGACGACCCATCCGCCATGCTCTTTCTGGTACTCCACATCAACCAGTTCCATTCCATACGAAGCCAGTACCTGTTCAATTGTATTAGTGACTGACTCTCTTATGTCCATCTCCTGTAACCCTAATAAAAAAAGTGGGCAAGACCCACTTTCCTAAAACACAGTGAATACTATATAGCAGGGACTAGGGTTTAATGCAAGAGAAAATTCACTGCTACGCAAAGTGGAGCGGGCAACGGGGTTCGAACCCGCGACACCAAGCTTGGGAAGCTTGTACTCTACCTACTGAGCTATGCCCGCTTATGTTTAATTATGGAGGATTTTGAAGGTTTGTCAATACCTTTTTATTGGATTTCCCGCATGATGTCTTGTGCATTTTTGAACGTAAGGGCGTATTGCCATTCGCCCCTCCTGTGCTTTAGGCTTGACAACCAGGAGGTGAGTTGTTAATTCAATCTGCATGGACTATCCAAAACTGAGAAATATTGACGCTATTCCGGTTGAGATGGGGAGGCAGAGAATGGTTGGCCTCAGAGACCCCACCAACCTCACAGATGAAGTGCTGGTAGTCCCCCATTCAACCCTCTTTTTACTTCGTTTCTTTGATGGCAGGCATTCCCTCCTCGATATCCAGGCAGAATACATGAGACATTACGGAGAGATGCTCTTCACTGACAGCCTGGAGAAACTGATCGAAGAGCTCGACTCCCGCCTCTTCCTCGAAAGTGACCGGTTCAGGGAATATCAGGAAAGGATAGTTCAAGAGTTCAAGGGTTCAAGAGTCAGGAAGGCTTGCCATGCAGAAAAGGGTTACCCCTCCGATCCTGAGAAGCTGAGAGAGATGCTGGAAGGGTTTTTCATCGCTCCCGATGGTCCGGGATTACCGGCGGAAGGATCAGGACCACAGAGAGTTGCTGGGGTTATTGCCCCTCATATTGACCTCAGGTCCGGCGGCAGTTGCTTAGCGTACTCTCATAAGGAAATGGCTGAGTCATGTGATGCAGAACTGTTTATCATTTTAGGTACCGCTCATGTGGCAACGAAAAGCTTCTTCACCTTCACCCCGAAGGATTTTGAAACGCCCCTCGGGCTGGTTGAAACTGATCGTGAATTTCTTAAGGCTGTTCAGGAACAGGATGATGTTGAAATCTTTCAGGACGAATTCATCCACAGGTCAGAGCACTCAGTGGAATTTCAGATCCTTTTCCTCCAATACATCCTCGGTTCAAGGAGGGAGTTCAGGATTGTTCCGGTACTCTGCGGTTCTTTTCACGAGATGGTGGAGGGCGGGGTTACACCGATGGAGGTTCCCGCATATAGGAAATCGTTTGCGGCACTGAAAGAAGCCATAGACAGCAGACGTGAAAAGGTATGCCTGATTGCCAGTGCTGACCTCGCCCATATTGGTCTGCGCTATGGAGATGAGTCACCACCTGATCATGGTACGGTAGCGGAGGTAGAAGAGAAAGACCGGGAGATGCTAAAACTGGCTGAAGAGATCAACCCGGAAGGGTTTTACCGCTATCTCCAGGCAGAAGGAGACAAAAGGAGAGTATGCGGATTTCCGAGCATCTATGCCCTGCTTGGCCTGATAAAAGCTAAGGAAGGAAAATTGCTCCACTATTCAAGGTGGCAGGACCAATCGCTTGAGTCCTTCGTCACCTTTGCCAGTATGGTATTCTACAAGTAAGAATCAAGATATAGACGCATGTCCACTTGTTAGACATGGATTTACGTGGTATATTTTAAATATTAAGGAGGTGGTAAAGATGGCAGGAGTAAAACAGCAGGTCATTCAATTGATTCAGGCATTGCCTGATGATGTTACGGTTGACGATGTTATGGCTGAGTTGTATTTCAAACTTCAGGTTGATGCTGGATTGAGGGAACTTGACGAAGGAAAAGGAATACCCCACGAAGAGGTTGAAAAACGGATGTCTAAATGGCTTAACCAATAAGATGGTCGCCGCGGGCCGCTTCTAACTTCGAAGATATCTGTAACTATATTGCTAAAGATTCGCCTTACTATGCCTCCCTGTTTACGAGAAAAGTGAATGCCATGATAAAAACTATTCCCCAATTTCCAAAAGCCGGAAGAATCGTGCCGGAATATGGAAATGAAAATTTACGTGAAAAGATCTATGAAAATTACAGGATAGTTTATCGAACAAAGGGAGAAGTCATAGAGATAGTTGCCATCTGCCATGGCGCCAAGCAACTGGAAAACATTCTATAGAGTAAGGGCGAACCGGCGGCTCGCCCCTACTGCCTGATGCCTAAATATAATTTCCCCTCATCTCCCAAATCATCTTATCCAGCCGTTCGGGTATATCCGGTGAAATCTTTTTCATGGCCTCGGAAACAATCTCCCTCCGGAACGGTTGATTGAGATCGTCGAGCTTCCTGAATAGATTCATCCTCCTGCCCAGGTTGAACATCATCTTTTCTTCAAAGGGAAGCGCCAGGTACCGGTCAATTATGTTCAACATCCTATCCTTATCCCCGGGGAGCTTTCCCTCTATCTCCTCAAGGAGGTTCAGGATGTGGTCACTGATAAAATAGCTGTCAATTCCCTCCAGGTTTTCGATGAGCATTCTCTCCTCTCTGACCAGTTCCTCTTCCGTGGATAAGACAAAGTCGCCTGCTTCAACATCCAGTGAGAGGGGCATCACCGGCAGGACTGCCAGGGTTCTCACCCGGATGAAGTCAGAGTTGATCTGATTCAAGACCCTGGCAGTATCTACGGCATGCTCCTTCCACCATTTCTTTCCCCCCAGCCCGATGATTACATACTCTGAGAGGGAAATGCCGGACTCCTTCACCTTCTTTCCAGCTTCGATATGTTCCTGTGCCTTTACCCCTTTGTTCATGTAGGCAAGGATGGTATCTGATCCGCTTTCCAGTCCGATATGGAGGCGGGAGAGCCCTGCCTGATAAAGGGCTTTAAGGTCTTCCACTTTTTTCTGCGCTATGGTCTTTGACCGGGCATAGCTGGTAATCCTCTCAATCTGGGGTAAAGTTGTTTTGAGAAAGGTCAGTATCTCAACCAGGTCGGGGATTTTCATGGCGAGGCTATTGGCATCCTGGAGAAATACGGCCTTCCCTCCGTGGTAGAGCCAGTGGGCTATGGTGCGGAAGCTCTGAGAGTGGTTCTCCCTGCAAACTGCATCAACCACTTTCCTGTTTACCTCTCCAGCCTGGCCCAGCTTTAAGGATAACCCCCTGATGGTATCGCTGATCTTCCTGATTCCGGTAATCTCCTGTTTCAGCTCTTCAACCTTTCTGATCTCGAATCTGCCACCATCACGATAGTTGTAGCAGAATTTGCACCTTCCCCAGGGGCAATTCCTCGTAAGCCTCAGGAGGAGACTATTTGCCTCGCTGGGAGGACGGATGGGACCTTGTTCAAAAAAAGGTTCTATTTCGCTACTTCTCATTTTAAGACCTGTGGAAAACATGAAAATAGGGTTCTGAGTGCGTACCAAGATTTTTTCGGTAACAATTCTTATCGAAGCGCAACGGTTGCAAATTCAGTTGTCTGAGCTCGAAGAGCGAGTTCTGAATTTGCAGTGGAGCGAGATTTAGAATTGTCGAAAAAATGTTGAGCAACGAAGAGCACTATTTTCATAACTCTTTGTTAAATTATCTGGGATAGAGGCAGAATTGTCAACGAAAGCCAAATCTGTTACATTAAAACTATGTTACCCAGAACCTCATCGGTAGTAATTATTGGCGGCGGTGCAGTTGGCCTCTCTATCGCCTATCACCTTGCCAAGGAGGGAATGAAAGGGATAACCGTAATCGAGAAGGATCTCATTGGCGAGGGGTCAACCGGCCGCTGCGCAGGCGGGGTAAGGCTCCAGTTCTCCACACCAATCAACATCCAGTTTTCTTTAGCCAGCATGGAGACCTTCCTCAACTTTGAAGAGGAGTTTGGTATTAGTGCTGAATTCAAGCAGACAGGCTATCTCTTTCTTGCCTCAACGTCTGATGAGTTCGATCTCTTTCAGGAGAATGTGACCATTCAGAAAAAGTGGGGAATAGAGGTTGAGCTTCTCAGCCCCGGGACGATCAGGGAGAGGTGGCCTCATCTCAATACTGATGATTTAACCGGCGGAACCTTCTGTGGTCAGGACGGTTATGCAGGCCCCTATGAAGTAGTTCAGGGATTTGCCCGGAGGGCACGGGACCTCGGGGCAAAGATTATGCAGAAGACTGAGGCACTGGGAATTGGTATGGCAAAGGGAAAGGTTGAATCAGTCATTACCAGAGAGGGGATAATAGCAACAGAAACCGTGGTGAACGCCGCCGGTCCTTATGCAAGCCAGGTAGGAAAGATGGCAGGGATAGATATTCCTGTCAGACCGGTGAGACGGCAGATTTTTGTGACCGGTCCGTTTGACAGAATCAAGAACCCTCTCCCTGTGACCATAGACTTTCATAACTGCTGGTACTTCAGAAGAGAGCATCCCGGCTACCTTTTAGCCGGGCCCCAGGATGAGGAGAGCAGCTTTAATACGATGGTGGATTTTGAATCAATGATTACCGCTGCCCGGAAGGCTGTCTATCGGGTTCCTGTTTTTAAGGAAACTGGAATCATTCGTGGCTGGGCAGGACTCTATGATCTCTCACCTGACAATCACGCTATCTTAGGGAAGGTGCCGGAAGTCGGGGGTTTCATCTGTGCCAATGGCTTCAGCGGCCATGGCTTTATGCACTCCCCTGTGACCGGCAGATTGATCGCCCAGTTGATCATGGGAGGGAAAGCGAAAGAGTTCGATATCTCATCCCTCTCTATCGAGAGGTTCGAGAGGGGTGAATTGATGAAAGAACCCATGGTCTCTTTTCAGAA
>JAPLJA010000188.1 GCA_026388815.1 Pseudomonadota bacterium | reverse complement strand
TATCACCAACGCCCTGAACCTCCTCGACAATATGGATGGTCTGTCAGGAGGTGTTGCCACCGTTGCCTGTATCTTCTTTCTGCTCCTTGCCGTGATGAGCGGACAGTACCTGGTTTCCAGCCTGGCTGCAGCGCTGCTCGGCGCCTGTCTCGGCTTCCTTTATTATAATGTCAACCCGGCCAGCGTCTTCATGGGAGACACCGGCAGCCTCTTCATCGGCTTTATCCTGGCGGCGCTGGGTATTAAGCTCCGGTTCCCTGACAATGTTGCCTTTGTGACCTGGATGATACCGGTTGTTGTCCTGGGACTGCCTATTTTTGACACGATACTGGTGATCATCTCACGGTTGCGCCGCGGCCTCAATCCTCTCACCACACCAGGCAAGGATCATGTCTCTCACCGCCTGGTAATCATGGGGGCTACCCAGCGTGAAGCGGTGCTCATGCTCTACCTCGTATGCTGCGCCCTCAGTGTTGTCGCTATGTTCCTCACTCAGGCCACGATCATCGAAGGCTACGTTATGGGGAGCGTGCTGGCGGCCGTTGCCCTCTACGCCCTCTGGAGGCTGGAGCAGGTGAAGGTGTGAGATGAAAGGTGAAAAGTGAAAGGTGAAAGGTGAAAGGGGTCAAGGGAATGCGGATTTTAGATTGCGGAATAAAATTTCCTATTCTAATACCTGTTGCCCATTACCTCATGTATCATGTATCTTGCATCTTTTAATAGGAGGATAATGAAATGGCAGAGGCAACCATATTCAGCGTGATAAAGCAGGCAATCCAGAATGAGGAGGATTCCTACAACCTCTATCAGCGGCTCATAAAGATGGTCAAAGAGAAGGACAGCAAAGACACCCTTGTCTACCTCGCAGGCCAGGAGGTTCAGCATAAAGAGTTTCTGGAGAATTACCTGGCTGGAAAGGGCGGTAACGGGGCGCTTGATCTCAAGAATCCTGTGGATTACAAGGTGGCAGAGTATCTTGAGGCCCCTGCTCCCTCAGAAAACATGCGACCTCAGGACGCCTTTCTCCTGGCCGCGAGCAGGGAGAAAAAATCCCATGAATTCTATGAACACCTGGCAGGGTTGCACCCTGAGGGACCAGTCAAAGAAGTGCTCAAGCGATTGGCGTTAGAAGAACTCGGACACAAAGAGAAGGTTGAATATCTCTATGCCAATACCGCCTTCCCGCAGACGGATGGGGGTTGATAGATGTTGCAGGATTTATTACGTTTAGGGAAAGAAACTCTGTTTCTCTTTTTTAAAACTTTCTTTAATTTCGCTCTTTTCTTCTTCAACAGGCATTTGACAATCGCCTTTCAACAGAGCACCCTGATTAACAATTAAAAGAGGGGTTTTAATATTCCCTATCACCTTTGCAGATGATGAAAGCTCAAGACGCTTACTGCTCACAATATCTCCTCTCACTTTACCTGCTATAGTTATATTCTCTCCCTTGATCACGGTAACGCGCACATCCGCCCTCTCACCTATTATCAACACCCCTTTGGTATCCAATTCCCCCTCAAACTTACCACTTATTTTTAAATTAACCGGGTTACTAAATTTAATATTTCCTTCCATTCCGGCTTCGATATCAATGGTCTTCTCCTCAGTCTCCCGACTATCATCCTTTTCAAGCTTATGTATTCGTCGACCAAGCATAAAGTCTCCTATTTAGCCTTCCGTTATCTCTGATTCTATATAACGATTAAGTTCAAATTTATCTTTCTCACGATCAAAGGAGATACCATAATAGTTAATCGAACCTACTTTTTTCTCCCATATAATATGTGCTTGCATTTTTACTATAGGTACCTTCATGCCATAAAAAAATAATCTTACATTTATTAAATCATCCTTTTTTAATCTCTTTGTGGTTTCGAGACATAGCCCTCCAGAACTTATATCCTTGGCAAAGCCTCTAAAACGTTGTAACTGAGGAGCTTCAACTCTCACAATTACAGTTCTATTAAAATCTTTTGCCAAAAGTGAGCGATTTGAGGTCCTCCTTTCCTGTGACTGAAATGTTTCTTTCTCATCGCGTAAATAGGGTACCTCTTTCATTAATCCCTTACTAACGAGTATCTTATGCAGAAAGTCATAAGAATATTTAAGTTGTTCATATTCTTTAATTTTTTGAAATAACTCTTCTTCTATTGTTTTACGAATGCTCTCTTCCCGCTCCAAGAGTTTATTTTTTATCTGTAATTGCTGCTCAATTTCATGATATTCTTTCTCTCTTTTCAAAGACGCTTTTTCTATTGCTTTCCGAATGATCTCTTCTTGATCGAGAAGTTTGTTCTTTTCTCGCAATTCTAACTCCAGTTTCTTTCTTTTCTTCCAGCTAATCATTCCACATCTATGAGAAAAAATATTTGTCTTGGGTAGATCTATTTTTTTGATCGTAAATAAATTTTTTACAAAATTCCAAAGTTCCTGATTACTCAGAAGAGATTATCCCTTTCTCTCTAAAATC
>JAPLJA010000282.1 GCA_026388815.1 Pseudomonadota bacterium | reverse complement strand
ACCACAAACCTTCCCTCGGTAAATTCTCTCACCGTCAGGATAGCGGTAATCTTTTCATCCGGTTCCAGCTTGATGAGATTAACAATTGCCTTGCCCCGGGCAGCCCTTCCCGCTTCCGGTATCTCATAAACCTTAAGCCAGTACACCTTCCCCTTGTTGGTAAAGAACATGAGGTAGGAGTGGGTGGAGGCAACAAAGAGATCCTGGACAAAATCCTCTTCCTTGGTGATAGCACCAGTTACCCCCTTGCCGCCCCGGCGCTGGCTT
Source organism: Pseudomonadota bacterium (assembly GCA_026388815.1). Taxonomy (GTDB): domain Bacteria; phylum Desulfobacterota; class WTBG01; order JAPLJA01; family JAPLJA01; genus JAPLJA01. The sequence continues at coordinate 2,574 of JAPLJA010000282.1, read as the reverse complement.
CGATAGAGACTCGACGCGCTCCTCTTGATATAACCCTGGTGGGTGATGGTCACCACCATATCCTCTTCCACAATCATGTCTTCGAGAGTAATTTCAAGAGGTTTGTCTACAATCTCCGTTCTTCGATCATCCCCGTACTTCTTCTTTATTTCCTGCAATTCTTCTATGATGATTTCGAACACCAGCCTCTCATTGGCGAGGATCTGTTTATATCTCTCGATTTGCTTGATGGTTTCCTTGTATTCTTCGTCTATCTTCCCCCGCTCCAGGGCAGTCAGTCTCTGGAGTCTCATGTCTAAAATCGCCTGGGCCTGGATCTCGGAGAGGGAGAACTTCTTCATCAGCCCCTCCTTGGCTATCTGGGGATTGGCCGAAGATCGAATGAGGGCAATCACGGCGTCCAGGTTCTTGATTGCAATCTTGAGGCCTTCCAGGATGTGAGCCCTGGCCTCTGCCTTTTTCAGCTCAAATACGATTCTGCGGGTAATGATCTCCTTGCGAAAATTGATGAAGTGCTGGAGGAGTTCCTTGAGGTTCAGCACCCTGGGCTGAATACCCACAATTGCCAGCATGATCACCCCAAAGCTCGTCTGCATCTGGGTGTGCTGGTAGAGCTGATTGAGGATGATTTCAGCAATACCATCCTTTTTCAGCTCAATAACTATCCTCATCCCTTCCCGATCCGACTCATCCCGCAGGTCAGAGATCCCTTCGACCTTTTTATCCCGGACCAGTTCGGCAATCTTCTCAATGAGGTTGGCCTTGTTAACCTGGTAGGGAAGCTCTGAGATGATGATGGCCTCCCTTTCCCCCTTCTTCTGCTTTTCAACAAAGGCCCTGGCCCGAATAACGATAGATCCCCTGCCGGTTTCATAAGCAGATTTAATACCTTCTCTTCCGCAGATGAAGCCGCTGGTGGGGAAATCAGGGCCGGGAATCTTTTTTATCAACTCTTCAATGGTAACGTCGGGGTTATTGATCAGGACCGTGATCCCCTCAATTACCTCGCTCAGGTTATGGGGCGGGATATTGGTTGCCATCCCGACGGCGATACCGGAGGAACCATTAATGAGGAGATTGGGAATCTTCGCAGGAAGGATGGTAGGTTCGCTTAACGTGCCATCATAGTTCGGCACAAAATCCACGGTTTCCTTCTCGAGATCAGAGAGGAGTTCAGCAGTGATGGGGGCCATCCGGATTTCGGTATACCTCATGGCTGCCGGCGGGTCTCCATCGATAGAGCCAAAATTTCCCTGGCCATCAATCAGGGGATAGCGGAGCGAGAAATCCTGGGCCATGCGGACGATGGTATCGTATACTGCCACGTCCCCATGAGGATGGTATTTTCCTATGACATCGCCTACGATGCGGGCAGACTTCTTGTAGGGCTTATTCCAGAGATTGCCCAGATCGTGCATGGCATAGAGAATCCGCCGGTGGACCGGCTTCAGCCCATCCCGCACGTCGGGTAAGGCCCTGCCGATGATCACGCTCATGGCGTAGTCCAGGTAGGACTTTCTCATCTCATCTTCTATATTTACCTGTATTTTCTGAGTTGGAAGTTCCATGGCTTATATATCCAGATTTCTCACGTCTAAGGCGTGCCGGTAGATGAAATCTCTCCTCGGCTCTACCTGGTCTCCCATCAGGGTGGTAAAGATCTCATCCGCCTCCACCGCATCCTCAATGGCAACTTGCAGCAAAACCCTTTTCTCCGGGTTCATGGTCGTTTCCCAGAGCTGTTCCGGATTCATCTCGCCTAACCCTTTATAGCGCTGGATCTCCTGCCCCTTTTTTCCTGATTCGACGACGTAGTGGAGCACTTCTATGAGGCTCTTGAGCCGGGATTGATTCCCGTTGTCCTCAATAATATACGGGGGGTCACCCAGCGCCTGAAAGCCCTGGGCAATCCTTCTCAGTTCTTCCAGTTCCGGAGAGTTGAGGAGTTCAAAGTTGATGATGGTCTCTCGCCGCGACCCATTCTTCCGGATCTGGCACAGAGCGGAGAACCCATCATGCTCGTTATCTTCGATAATGGAGTATTCCATCGCCCCCTCGGTACCGTAGTATTCGTCCAGCTTTTTCCCCAGTTCCTTTACAAAGCGCTCCAGCGTATTTCTCTTCTTGAGAAAATCTTTTGCCAGGTCCTCCTGCGATGCAATGATGTTGAGCAGGTTCTTATCCAGTCCCTTCCTCTCCAGCAGGTTCAGAATCTTCTCATACCGGAGGACCTTCTTCAAGAGTGTGCTGAGCGATGGGCCGGAGAGTGACTGCTTTCTCTTCTCGGTGTGCAGCTTGATATTCTCCATGCCGGATTCCAGAAGAAAATCCTCCAATGCCACCTCATCCTTGATATATCTCTCCTTCGCTCCCTTCTTCACCTTGAAGAGGGGTGGCTGGGCAATATAGAGGTGCCCATGTTCAATTAACGAGGGCATCTGGCGGTAGAAGAAGGTCATGAGGAGAGTCCTGATATGAGAGCCATCTACATCCGCATCGGTCATGATAATGACCCGGTGATAGCGGAGGTTGGCTGGATCATACTCTTCCTTGCCGACCCCTGAGCCCAGGGCG
>JAPLJA010000094.1 GCA_026388815.1 Pseudomonadota bacterium | reverse complement strand
AGTTGATCACGCCGATAGCGATGGAGAAGGAGTTACGGTTTGCGATTCGGGAAGGTGGAAGGACGGTAGGCGCTGGAGTAATTAGCGAGATCATAGAATAAGGGATAACTGTTTATACTAAAAGAGTCGGGTGAGGGATGAACGAGCAGAAAATAAGGATCCGTTTAAAAGCATATGATCATAAACTGTTAGATCAATCGGTGGGAGAGATTGTAGATACGGCCAAGAGGACAGGAGCACGGGTGGTGGGGCCTATTCCCCTTCCCACGACGATCAATAAGTACTGCGTCCTCCGTTCTCCCCACGTTGATAAGAAATCGAGAGAACAGTTTGAGATAAGGACTCATAAGAGACTTCTGGACATTCTGGAACCAACACAGCAGACCATTGATGCGCTGATGAAATTAGACCTGTCTGCAGGTGTGGATATTGAAATCAAGTTGACGGCCTAAGGAGAGGAGAATCAGGTGAGCTTGGGATTGATCGGACGCAAACTGGGCGTGAGCCAGGTTTTCGCAGATAATGGTGAAGTGATACCGGTCACGGTCATCGAAGCCGGTCCCTGTGTGGTAGTGCAAAAGAAGACCCAGAATAAGGATGGTTACAACGCCCTCCAGGTGGGTTTTCTTGAAAGAGAAGAGAAGAAAACGAACAGACCTTTGAAAGGGCATTTCGCCAAAGAGGGGACAAAAGCGTTTGCCGTTTTGAAGGAGTTTACCTTGCCCGATGTAGAGGGTTATCAGTCAGGTCAGGAAATTAAAGTAGATATCTTTTCGGCAGGCGAGCTGGTCGACGTAATCGGAACGTCAAAAGGAAAGGGGTTTGCCGGAGGTGTCAAGAGATGGGGATTCCGCGGGGGCCCTGCCACTCATGGTTCCATGTTTCACAGGGCACCGGGTTCAGTTGGTGCAAGTGCATATCCTTCCCGGGTACTGAAAGGTAAGCGCCTCCCCGGACATTTGGGAAATGCCCAGGTAACGGTAAAAAATCTCCAGGTAGTAGATGTTCGGTCAGAAAGGAATTTAATTCTGATCAAAGGTGCTGTACCAGGAGCGCGCAGATCTATTGTTTTGATCAAGAAACAGTAAGCAGAGGATAGGGGAATGGCGGTTTTCGACATTTATGATCAGGAGAAAAATAGGATCTCTGAGATAGATCTGGACGACAAGATCTTCGGAGCAAAGGTGGATAAAAACCTCTTCCATGAAGTGGTAAAGATGCAGTTGGCCAATCGAAGGGGTGGCAATGCCTGTACCAAGACCCGTTCTGAGGTGAGTGGAGGTGGTAGGAAGCCCTGGAGACAGAAGGGTACTGGCAGGGCGCGGGCTGGCTCTACCCGTTCGCCACTCTGGGTCGGTGGAGGAGTTGTGTTCGGGCCTAAGCCCCGGGACTATTCCTACAGCCTCCCCAAGAAGGTGAGGAGGGCGGCTCTCAAGTCGGCTTTAAGCCTTAAAGTCAAGGAAGGAAAACTCCTCATTGTTGACAACCTTAACCTGGAAGAGATTAAGACCAAAGCCTTTGTAAGCCTCTTGAAGAGGCTGGCGGTGGAAGGCGCCCTGATCGTTGACAGCGATAATGTGAATTTAGAGCGTTCAGCGAGGAATCTTCATACGGTGAAGGTCTTACGGCCTGAAGGGTTGAATGTATATGATATCTTGAAATACGAATATCTCCTCCTCACAAAGCAGAGCGCGGAGAAAATCCAGGAGAGGCTCAGGCAATGAAAGACAACGATCTGTATCTCGTTCTGAAGAGGCCGATTATTACTGAGAAAGGGACTCTCCAGAAGGAAAAGTTTAATAAGGTAGTCTTTGAAGTAAACTCCAGGGTGAATAAGATTGAGGTCAAGCAGGCAGTTGAAAAACTCTTCAAGGTCAAAGTGCTGAGTGTGAACATGATGAATGTTGCAGGTAAAAAGAAGAGGCTGGGAAAGAACGTAGGGAAAAGGTCGGATTGGAAGAAGGCAGTCGTCACCTTGAAGGAAGGCGAAAGGATAGACTTTTTTGAAGGGATATAAGAAAGGTACACAGGCATCAGAGTCTGGTGAGGTAATACATGGGGATCAGAGCATATAAGCCTACATCTCCGGCACGAAGGTTTCAGACTGTTTTGACCTTTGAGGAAATTACCAAGTTTGAACCGGAGAAACGTTTGCTTAAACCACTTCCCAGGACCGGGGGAAGGAACTGTTATGGCAGGATTACCAGCCGTTATATCGGTGGACGGCATAAGCGGATGTACCGGATCATTGACTTTAGAAGGGACAAGCGTAATATCCCGGCAAAGGTGGCTGGTATTGAATATGATCCCAACCGCTCCTCGTTTATCGCCCTCCTCCATTACGTTGATGGAGAAAAGAGATACATTATTGCTCCCCTTGAACTCAAGGTGGGCGATACCGTGATAGCAGGAGAAGAGGTAGACATTAAACCCGGAAACGCCCTTCCGTTAAAGAATATCCCCACGGGAGCCCTTATCCACAATATTGAATTGAAGCAGGGCAAAGGCGCCCAGATAGTCAGATCCGCCGGGGGATACGCACAGCTCATGGCCAAGGAAGGGAAGTATGCCCAGATCAGGCTCCCTTCGAATGAAGTGAGGAAGGTATTACTTTCCTGCTATGCCACCATCGGTCAGGTCGGCAACGTCGATTATGAAAATGTATCGATTGGAAAGGCAGGCAGGTCCCGCTGGGAGGGGAACAAACCCAGGGTGAGAGGAGTAGCTATGAACCCCGTTGACCATCCTCTGGGCGGCGGAGAGGGAAAGAGCTCTGGAGGACGCCATCCGGTAACCCCGTGGGGCGTGCCGACAAAGGGCTTTAAGACGAGAAAGAACAAGTCAACAGATAAGTATATCGTTAAGAAAAGAAAGTAGTCAAAGGAAGAGGATCTACCATGGCACGATCGATAAAAAAGGGTCCTTATGTGGAAGAGAGCCTGTGGAAAAAAGTTGAGCAGGCCAATCAAGCCGGGAGCAAGAAGGTGATTAAGACCTGGTCGAGACGGTCCACCATTGTACCGGAAATGATAGGCCATACCTTTGCCGTTCACAACGGAAAGAAGTTCATCCCGGTTTTTGTAACGGAGAATATGGTCGGCCACAAACTCGGAGAGTTTTCACCTACCCGGGTATTCCATGGCCATTCAGGGGACAGGAAGACCAAGGTAACAGGGCAGAGTTAACGATTTAGATCACCGGTGAAGGAGTTGGTGAGGAGTAATTCATGGAGGCAAGAGCAGTTGTTAAGTATGTGAGGACAGCGCCGCGGAAGGTTCGTCTGGTTGCTGATATTGTGCGTGGAAAAAAGGTTGAAGATGCCTTACATATACTTTCTTTTACCCCCAAGGCCGGGGCGAAAATAGTAACCAAGGTAATCAAATCTGCCGTTGCCAATGCAGTGCAGAAGAAGGCGATAGATGTTGATACCCTCTTCGTGAAAAGTATCCTGATTGATGGAGGACCATCGCTCAAGAGGATTCGTCCTCGACCCATGGGGAGGGCAAACAGGATATTGAAGAGGACAAGTCATATCACGGTGATTTTGGAAGAGTCGTAAGTTTATGAACAGTGAGAGGAGGTAGAACTTGGGTCAAAAGGTTCATCCGTTCGGTTTCCGTCTGGGGATTAACAAGACATGGAATTCCCGCTGGTTTGCCAAAAAGGGTTTTGGGGATATGCTCAGGGAAGATTTTCAGATCAGAAAATACCTGAAGCAGAAAGTCTACCATGCGGGTATCTCCAGAATCGAAATTGAACGGGCTGCCAACAAGGTGAAAGTGAATATCTATACTGCCCGTCCGGGGATCATTATCGGCAGGAAAGGTTCGGAGATCGAGGTGCTGAAAAGGGAATTGCAGCACCTGACGGATAAGAATATTTTTCTTAACATCTATGAGGTTCCCAAGTCTGAGATCGATTCCCAGCTGGTGGCAGAAAATATTGCCCTCCAGTTAGAAAGAAGAGTGGCGTTCCGGAGGGCAATGAAAAAAAGTGTGACATCTGCCCTGAAAATGGGCGCTCAGGGAATCAAGATTTCCTGCGCGGGAAGGCTGGGGGGTGCAGAAATTGCTCGCACTGAATGGTACCGGGAGGGAAGAGTGCCTCTCCATACCATTCGGGCTGATATAGATTACGGTTTTGCGCAGGCGTACACCACCTACGGGATGATTGGTATCAAAGTCTGGATTTATAAAGGTGAGATAATCTAAGCGGTGAAACATGTTAGCTCCTAAAAAGGTAAAGTATCGGAAACAGCAAAAAGGAAGGATGAGGGGGATGGCCTATCGGGGGAATACCCTCGCCTTCGGTGAATACGGACTTCAGGCCAAGTCATGTGGCAGGCTCACCTCACGGCAGATCGAGGCAGCCCGTATTGTCATGACCCGTCACATCAAACGGGGAGGGAAAATATGGATTCGCGTTTTCCCTGATAAGCCTATCACGAAGAAACCTTTAGAGACCAGGATGGGCAAAGGGAAAGGTGCACTTGAAGGCTGGGTGGCGGTGGTAAGGCCGGGGAAGGTTCTCTATGAGATGGGAGGCGTGCCCCCGGAGATTGCGATGGAGGCGTTCCGGTTAGCTACCCATAAACTTCCCATTGCCACCAAGGTTTTAGTTCGAGGAGAAGTGGGATGAAAGCTGCAGAACTCCGCGACCTGACGATAGAGGAGTTGAGACAGAGGGAGAAAGACTTCCTGGAGGAGCTGTTCAATTTGAAATTCAGACACGCTACTTCTCAACTCGAAAATACGATGAGCATGCCAAAGCTCAGGAAGGACATCGCTCGGGTGAAAACAGTTATGCGGGAAAAGATTAAGAAGGAAGAAGGGTAGCCTATGAAGGAACGGGGAAAGAGAAAGACCCAGGTAGGCATTGTCGTGAGCGACAAGATGGATAAGACGGTCGTGGTGATGGTGGAGCGACTGGTGAGGCATCCCAAATACAAGAAGTACATACGGAAGCGGAAGAAGTTTAAGGCTCATGACGCGAAAAATGAATGCAGGATTGGCGATAAGGTTTTACTCTGGGAGACCAGACCCTTGAGCAAAGCGAAGCGGTGGAGGGTAAAGGAGATTCTTGAGAGGGTTGCTTAAACGCCTTCTGGGAGTAAGGTATTATGATTCAGATGCAGACTATCCTCAATGTTGCAGACAATTCCGGGGCAAAAAAGCTCATGTGCATTAAGGTCCTGGGCGGTACCAGGAGACGGTATGCGTTTTTGGGTGATGTCGTGGTGGTGAGTGTAAAGGAAGCGATTCCCAACTCCAAAGTAAAAAAAGGCGACGTCATGAAGGCAGTCATTGTAAGAACGGTGAAGGAGCGCAGACGGCCTGATGGTTCTTACATTAAGTTCGGTGATAACGCCGGGGTATTGATCAATCCCCAGAACGAGCCGGTCGGGACCAGAATCTTTGGACCGGTAGCACGTGAACTCAGGGCCAAGAAGTTTACGAAAATTATCTCGCTTGCCCCCGAGGTACTGTGAGAATATCCTCAGGAGAGGAAATGCTGAGAGAAAAGATGCACGTAAAAAAGAATGATCTGGTAATGGTAATCGCCGGTAAGGAAAAAGGGAAGACAGGGAAAATTCTCAAGGTCATTCCAAAGAAAAGCCGGATAGTGGTGGAAAAGTTAAATTTTATCAAGAGGCACCAGCGGCCAACCGGTCAGATGCGCCAGGGAGGAATCATTGAGAAGGAAGGACCCCTCCACGTCGCGAACGTTATGATCATGTGTGGCAAGTGCAACCGGCCGGTAAAGATCGGGAGAAGGATCCTCGAGGACGGGAAACGGGTCAGGGTGTGTAAGAAGTGTGGCGAAGTCCTGGATGTTTAGCATGAGGAAGAAGGATGCCTAGGTTAAAGGATTTCTATAAAAATGAAGTGGTCAAAGGGATGACCAAGGAGTTTAACTATAAGAATGCCATGAAGGTGCCTGCCCTGAAAAAGATCGTTATCAATATGGGGATCGGGGAGGCAATCCAGAATATCAAGGTGCTTGATTCGGCGGTCAACGAACTCACGATGATTGCCGGCCAGAAACCGATAATCACCAAGGCAAAGAAATCGATAGCCAATTTCAAATTGCGGGAAGGGATGCCCATCGGCTGCATGGTGACCTTGAGGAAGGCTCGCATGTATGAATTCTATGACCGGCTGGTCAACGTGGCCCTTCCACGGGTGAGGGATTTCAAGGGCGTTTCGGGAAAGTCCTTTGATGGGAGGGGGAATTATACCCTGGGCATCAGGGAACAGATCATTTTCCCGGAGATCGACTATGACAAGATTGACAAGATCAAAGGGTTGAACATCTCTATTATCACCACGGCAAAAACCGATGAAGAAGGCAAGCATCTGTTAAAACTCTTGGGTATGCCTTTCAGGGATTGAGAAGATAAGGAGGAAGAGTGGCAAAAAAGGCTTTAATGGAAAAGGCAAGTAAACCAAAAAAGTTTGCAGTCCGGGATTATAATCGTTGTCCCCTCTGCGGCAGGGCTCGGGCGTATTATCGAAAGTTCTCGATGTGCCGGATCTGCTTCCGGAACCTGGCCTTAAAAGGTGACATTCCCGGCGTGATTAAATCAAGCTGGTAAAGAATGTGATGGGAGAGGAGTAAACGATGGGAATGACTGATCCATTAGCCGACATGCTCACTCGGATGAGAAATGCGAATAAAGCCAAGTTTGAAAAGGTTGATATCCCTTCCTCCCACCTGAAGGTGAATATAGCAAAGATCTTAAAAGAGGAAGGTTACATAAAGGACTATAAGGTGATCGAGGATAAAAAGCAGGGGATTCTGCGGATCTTTCTGAAATATGACAACAAAAAAGGTCCTGTCATCAATGGGTTAAAGCGGGTGAGCAAACCGGGGTTGAGGCTATACAGCGGTACCGACAGTATTCCCTCTGTAAAGAGCGGTACGGGTCTGGCAATTCTTTCCACCCCAAAAGGAGTGATTTCGGACAAAGATGCGAGAAGTCTGAATGTGGGTGGAGAGATTCTCTGCCTGGTGTGGTGAAGGAGAAAGGCAATGTCTCGAATAGGCAAGTTACCGATCCCTGTCCCTCAAGGAGTTACCGTCCAGTACGAGAATCCCTATGTGAAGGTGAAGGGACAGAAAGGTGAGATGATCAAGAAGGTGGAAGAAAGGATTGAGGTTACGGTAGACGATGGGAAGGTCTGGGTAAAACGTTCACATGATGATCGAGAAGCCCGTGCACTCCATGGCCTGACTCGAACCCTCATTAACAATATGATACTCGGTGTGACGCAGGGGTTTGAGAAATCCCTCGATATCCAGGGGGTTGGATACCGGGCTGACATTCAGGGCAACACCTTGACGCTGAATCTCGGTTATTCTCACCCCATCAAGTATGAGCTCCCTCCGGGCATTAAGGTCAGGGTAGAGAAGCAGACCAGGGTTACCGTGGAAGGGATAGATAAATATCTGGTCGGGGAAGTGTCAGCAAGAATCAGGGGCTTCAGAAAGCCGGATGTTTATAAAGGAAAAGGTGTTCGGTACACTGGCGAGATAGTAAAGAAAAAGGTCGGAAAAACTGGAGCCAAATAGTTTTATCATTTTTGTCTCAAGGAGAGTGGGCCGTGCCGCCTGTAGCTGAAAAAGTAATAGCCAGATTGAAGAGAAAGAAGAGGATCAGGAAGGACTTGAAAGGTACAAAGGAGAGACCACGTCTTTCGGTCTTCCGGAGTGCTCAACACATTTATGCTCAGGTTATCGATGATAGGGCAGGCAAGACCTATGTGGCTGCCTCTACGTTAAGCCCTGAACTGAAGGGAAAGATGAAAAAATCAGGCAATAGAGAAGCAGCCAAAGAGGTGGGTGCTCTTATCGCCCAGAAATGTCTTGAAAAGGGTATCAAAGAGGTGGTCTTTGACCGGAGCGGTTATATCTATCATGGTCGGGTGCAGGCACTCGCCGTGGCTGCCCGGGAGAAAGGGCTCATTTTTTAATGGATGAAGAAGGTACGTTTTGAAGGAGGTGGTGCATTGCCGGTAAAGAATCAAGATGAATTAAACCTGATTGATAAGATTGTCCACATCAGCCGTGTGGCCAAAGTAGTCAAGGGCGGAAAACGGTTCAGCTTCAGTGCAATCGTGGTTGTCGGGGATGGGAATGGCAAGGTAGGTTTCGGACTGGGGAAGGCAAATGAAGTTCCTGAGGCAATCAGAAAGGGGATCGAGAAGGCTAAGAAAGGCATGATATCAGTGCCGATTATGAACGGAACAATCCCCTATGAGAGCCTGGGGAAATTTGGCGCGGGGAAGGTTTTCATGAAGCCGGCATCAGAAGGCACCGGGGTAATAGCGGGAGGAGCCGTGAGAGCCGTTATTGAGTCAGTGGGGATTAAGAATATTCTGACGAAATGTCTGGGTTCTCATAACCCCCATAATGTCGTGAAGGCTACGATGGAAGCACTGAAACAGCTGAAGACACCGGAAGATGTTAGGAAGAAATTAGGGAAAGAGAAGAGAGAAATTACCTTTGCTCCTCCTCAAGCCTGAAAAAAAGGTGAGCAGTGGAAAAACAACTTAAGATTACATTACAGAAGAGCTATATTGGAAGGCCAGAAACCCAGCGATTGACCTTAAAGAGCCTGGGGTTACATAAGATGAACAGAACAGTGATTGTGAGGGATCACCCTGCAATCCGGGGAATGATAAGAAAGGTTATCCATCTCGTTAACGTGGAAGAGATCGATTAGCCATGGTGAAAGAGAGTTCCTTGCATGAATCTGAGTGAATTAGGTCCCCGCCGGGGGGCAGTGAAAAAACGGAAGAGAATAGGAAGAGGTACCGGTTCCGGCCACGGCCAGACCTCAGGGAAGGGTCATAAGGGCCAGAAGGCGCGTTCGGGAGGGAATGTCCCGTCATGGTTTGAGGGCGGTCAGATGCCACTCATCCGCCGCCTTCCCAAAAGGGGGTTTGTGAATCCCTCGAGAAAAAAAATTGCCATCATCAACCTTACGGACCTCAACCGCTTCCAGGAAGGAAGCACGGTTGATTTCCAGGCCCTCCGACAGGCGGGATTGGTCAAAGGGAAGTATGATGGGATTAAGATTCTGGGTAAGGGTGCGGTAGCACATGCTCTTGTCTTGAGAGTTCAGGGTATCAGTCGATCTGCCAGAGAAAAGATTGAATCTTCAGGTGGAAAGGTAGAGATTATCTAAGGTGTTAGGCGGTTTCCAGACGATACCCAAGATACCAGAATTACGGAAAAGGATTCTGGCTACCTTCGCGTTGCTTGCCGTCTACCGCATAGGGGTATATATCCCTACCCCAGGCATTGACGCCAAGGCACTTGCATCATTCTTTGCGCGGGTGAAGGGGACCCTCCTTGGTCTCTTTGACATGTTCTCAGGGGGTGCGCTGGAACATATGTCAGTTTTTGCCCTGGGAATCATGCCCTACATCAGTGCCTCGATTATCCTTCAATTATTAACCGTTGTGATTCCCTACCTGGAGAAACTGTCCAAAGAGGGAGAGGCAGGCAGGAGGAAAATCGTACAATACACCCGCTATGGTACCGTGGTCCTGAGTATCATCCAGGGTTTCGGGATAAGCGTCGGTCTTGAAAAGATGGCAGGTCCAGCCGGGGAGGCGATAGTGCAAAACCCAGGGTGGGCATTCCGGTTCTTGACGGTCCTGACCCTCACTGCCGGCACAGCCTTTATCATGTGGCTGGGAGAGCAGATAACGGAACGGGGCATTGGTAATGGAATTTCCCTGATCATCTTTGCCGGGATTGTGGCACGGATGCCCTCAGCAGTGGCCAACAGCATACGGCTGTTTCGAACAGGAGAGCTGGGGATTATACTCATTCTCTTTGTCGTGGCGCTCATGGTTCTGGTCGTTGCTTTCATCATCTTTGTGGAAAGGGGACAGAGGAGGATACCGGTTCAATATGCCAAGAAGGTAGTTGGACGAAAAATGTATGGAGGTCAGACCACCCACCTCCCGTTGAAGATCAATACGTCAGGAGTAATACCGCCGATCTTTGCATCTTCCATCTTGATGTTTCCCTTGACGATTGCCAATTTTCTCCCCAAGGCCTGGCTGGAGAGCCATCCCTGGATCAACGCGATGATCGTCAGTCTCGGGCCGGGGAAGTGGATGTACGAAGTCTCCTATGTGATCTTTATAATCTTCTTCTGCTATTTCTATACTGCCGTTACGTTTAACCCTGTGGATGTGGCGGATAATATGAGGAGGTATGGAGGATACATTCCTGGAATACGTCCCGGGAAGAAGACCTCTGATTACATTGACCGGGTGTTGACCCGGATTACCTTCGGGGGTGCTCTGTATGTCTCTGCGGTCTGCGTCCTCCCCTCTATCCTTATTCATCAGTTGAACATTCCCTTTTATTTCGGAGGTACTGCGCTGCTGATTGTGGTCGGGGTTGCCTTAGACACGATTGCTCAGATGGAGTCGCATATGCTGACGCGCCACTATGAAGGATTCTTGAAGAACAGGAAGTTTAAGGGGAGAAGGTAGGATGAATCTCATTCTGTTAGGAGCGCCCGGGTCAGGAAAGGGTACTCAGGCAAAATTTCTGGTACGGAAGTATTCCATCCCGCAGATCTCAACCGGGGATATCCTCAGGGAAGAGGTAAAGTCAGGGACCGTTCTTGGACTCAAAGCGAAGGAGTACATGGATAAGGGCCAGCTTGTTCCCGATGAGGTAGTGGTGGGCATGGTTGAGGAGAGAGTAAAAAAGGGCGACTGCAGAACAGGGTTCATTTTGGATGGATTCCCCCGTACGGTTGCCCAGGCCGATGCTCTGGAGGGAACCTTACAGCGAATGAAGAAAGCTCTCTCCAGGGTGATTCTCGTAAACGTAGATGAAGATGAGTTGGTGAAGAGGCTTACCGGCAGAAGGGTGTGCGAAAAATGCGGTGCCGGCTACCACGTCATCTTTGATCCCCCAAAGCAGGAGGGGGTCTGTGACAAGTGTCAGGGAAAGCTCTACCAACGTGATGATGATAAAGAGTCAACGATAAGAAACAGGCTCAAGGTATACAATAACCAGACCACCCCTCTCATTGAATACTATCAGAAGAAGCAACTCCTCTCGATGGTGGATGGGATGGGGAGTATTGAGGAGATCTTTGGAAGAATCAGCAAAGCCTTATAAGGAGGAAAAGCATAGCTCTCTCTCTGAGGTAGTATGTCCAAGGAAGATGTTATCGAGCTGGAAGGCACAGTTTTAGAAGCCCTGCCCAATGCCATGTTCAGGGTGGAGCTCTCCAACGGACATAAGGTATTGGCCCATATCTCCGGCAGGATGCGGATGCACTACATCAAAATCCTCCCCGGAGATAAAGTGACAATAGAGTTTTCTCCCTATGATCTGACCCGTGGCAGGATTACCTATCGGGCACGGTAGAAAGAAAGAGAGGAAGAGGCAATGAAGGTTAAAGCTTCGGTGAAAAAAATCTGCAGCAAGTGTATCATTGTGAAACGAAAAGGTGTGGTAAGGGTGATCTGCGAGAATCCCAAGCATAAACAGAGACAGGGATGAGGAGGGTGTGAACGGTGGCAAGGATAGCAGGTGTCGATCTACCTAAGAACAAAAGGATCGAGATTGCTCTGACATACATCTACGGGATCGGGAGGTCCACTGCCCAGAAGGTATTGCAGAAGGCGGGAGTAGACTTTAATATCAAGACTGATACCCTCTCTGCATCAGATGTCTCCAAGATCAGGGAAATCATTGACCGGGAACAAAAAGTGGAAGGGGACTTAAGGAAAGAGATCTCTATGAATATCAAGCGGCTGATGGACATAGGGAGCTATCGTGGTCTGAGACACCGGCGCTCCCTGCCGGTTCGCGGCCAGAGGTCCCATACCAATGCCCGTACCAGAAAAGGGCCACGCCGTGCTGTCATGACGAAGAAGAGAACAGAGACCCCGACTGTTTAATATAAGAAGCGAAAGAAGGGAACCACATGGTAGATAAGGAAAAAACGGGAAAGAAGAAGAGAGAGAAGAAGAACATTCCGAGCGCAATTGCCCATATCCAATCGACCTTCAATAACACGATTATTACGATTACCGATACGGTGGGTAATACGATTGCCTGGTCAAGTGCGGGTACCGTGGGTTTTAAGGGAGCACGGAAAAGCAGCCCCTTTGCCGCTCAGCAGGCAGCGGACAATGTGGCGAAAAAGGCGATGGAACATGGAGTTAAGTCTATTGAGGTATATGTGAAGGGACCGGGGGCAGGCAGAGAAGCTGCTTTACGGTCTCTCCAGGCAGCAGGTTTCACGATCAAGATAATTCGAGATGTTACCCCGATTCCTCACAATGGGTGCCGTCAGCCCAAAAGGAGAAGGGTATAAGGTTTATTCTCACGTAAGGAGGTGCTCTTGGCAAGATATACTGGTCCGAGCTGTCGGCTGTGTCGGAGAGAACGTTTGAAGCTTTTCCTCAAGGGGGAAAGGTGCTACTCAGAAAAATGTGCTGTGGACCGCAGGGAATATCCTCCAGGCCAGCATGGGCAGAGCCGCAAAAGGTATTCCGATTACGACGTCCAGCTTCGGGAGAAACAGAAGGTCAAGCGGATCTACGGCGTTATGGAGCAACAGTTTCGGGGGTATTTTGAAGAAGCAAATCGGCAGAAGGGCATCACCGGTGAGAACCTCCTGCTGATTCTGGAGAGAAGGCTGGACAATATGGTCTATCGGATGGGTTTTGCCAGTTCCCGCAATGAGGCACGGCAGCTCATTCGACACAACCACTTTGAGGTCAATGGCAAGAGGGTAAATATCCCCTCCTACCTGATGAGGGCAGGGGATGTGATTGAACTGAAAGAGAAAAGCAGGAAGATCGCCAAAGTCCAGGAGTCTCTTGAGGGGAGCAGCCGGAGAGGTGTCCCTCGCTGGCTGGAGGTGGATAAGGATAACCTGAAGGGCAAGGTTGTCGCTCTCCCTGCCCGAGAAGAACTGACCATGCCCATCAATGAACAGATAATCGTGGAGTTTTATAGTAAATGAGAGAGAGAAAGATGTTCACTTCTCACAGTAACCTAATTTATGCTTTGGGGGAAAAGGATGCTACATAAGAGAAATTGGCTGACTTTGATCAAACCCAAAAAGATTGAGATTGATCGGGAGTCCTATACCGAGTTTTACGGAAAGTTTACCTGTGAACCCCTTGAGCGAGGTTTCGGGATCACCCTGGGTAATACAGTGAGAAGGGTTCTCCTCTCCTCTCTCCAGGGTGCAGCAATCACGTCAGTGAAAATCAAGGGGATCCTCCATGAGTTCTCAACCATACCCGGAGTGCGGGAGGATGTTACCGATATCATCTTGAATATGAAGGAAGTTCGCCTGCGGCTCCATACCGCTGGACCGGAAACGATCAAGTTAAAGGTTAAGGGAGAGAAAGAAATTACGGCTGCTGATATCACCACCAACAACAATGTTGAGATCATGAATTCCGATATCCATATTGCTACCCTTGCCAAGGGCGGAGAGCTTGATATGGAGATGACGGTGAAAATGGGAAGTGGTTATGTCCCGGCAGAAAAGAATCGGGAAGAGACCCAGCCGATCGGTACCATCCCCGTCGATGCCACCTTTTCACCGATCAAGAAGGTGAATTTTGTTGTCAGTCATGCCCGGGTTGGTCAGATTACTGATTACGACAGGCTCACCATGGAGATATGGACTGACGGGAGTGTTAAGCCTGAAGATGCCCTGGCGTATGCTGCAAAGATCACCCAGGACCAGCTCACGATCTTCATCAACTTTGAGGAGGAAGATATTGTTCCCCTGCCTTCGGCACGGGAAGAAAAACCTCATTTTAATGATAACCTCTATCGAAATATTGACGAGCTGGAACTCTCGGTTCGCTCCTCTAATTGTCTCAAGAATGCCAATATCAAGTACATCTGGGAGCTGGTTCAGAAGACTGAAGCGGAAATGCTTGAGACAAAGAATTTCGGGAGGAAGTCTCTCAATGAAATCAAGGATATTTTGACAGACATGGGGTTGAGTCTCGGCCTGAAGCTCGACGGTTTCCAGCCGCGTCCGGAAAAAGGTAAGCAGGATTGAGGTAAGAAATGCGCCACCGTAAAGCAGGGAGAAAATTAGGAAGAACCAGCAGCCATCTCAAGGCAACATTGAGAAACCTGGTTACTTCATTGCTTGAACATGAAAAGATTGAAACCACTGATGCCAAGGCCAAGGAATTGAGGAAAATCGCAGATAAAATGATCACCTTGGGAAAGAGAGGTGACCTCCATGCGCGAAGGCAGGCCTTGAGCGTCATCATGAGTAAAAAGGTAGTAAAAAAGTTGTTTGAAGAGATTGCACCCCGCTTCCAGAACCGTCATGGAGGCTATACGCGGATCATGAAGGTGGGAAGGAGGCTGGGTGATAATGCCCCCGTATCCATCATTGAGCTGGTAGGCGAGGGGGAAGCGAAGAAAGAAAAGAAAAAGAAGGCGGCAGGGAAAAAGGAAAAGCCGGGGAGGAAGAAGGGACCAAAACCTCAGCCCGGGTTGAAAGAGAAAAAGGCCGCAGAAAAAGCCGCTGCACCTGAAGAAGCCAAAGCAGAAGAAACGAACGATTGATATTTTTTATTACTCTTTTCATATACAACATTTTCTAAGAAAGGGGGGAAGACAGAAGTGGCAAAAGGAAAGGTCAAATGGTTCAGTAACCAGAAGGGCTATGGATTTATCACACCTGAATCAGGCAAGGATGTATTCGTGCATCATAGCGCAATTCAGTGTGAAGGCTATAAGACTTTAGAAGAAGGCCAGGAAGTTGAATTCGATATCGAAAAAGGCCCTAAAGGCGAACAAGCCGTCCGCGTAGTAAAGATATAACCAGAAGAAGCAGCGAGGCCCGGCAGATATTGCCGGGCCCCCTCATCAAGTCCAGGGAAGAAGAACCTGTTAGCAGTTCAGGAAGCCGGGAAGTCTGTTTCCATGAGTTGCATGCATTGCAGAAGAATATCTCCTGCAATGAGATGTTCCCCTATCATCATCACATCTTAGTTGACACACAGATACCTTCATCCTATACTCCGCTCATCAAAGAGGAAGCCCTTATCCATGTCTCTGCAAGAGAGCGGGATGAACATGAAGAAAATACTTCTCCTGTTATTCGCAGCTTCATTCACGTTCTCTTCCTGTGACCTTCTTTCCCCCTCAAGCCGTATTGAGAAGGAATACATCGTGAGGACTGATGCTCCTTCGGCGTATGCGATACGCATTCGGAACCCGGGGGAAGAGACCTTCCTGAGCGGCTTATCATTGAATGGCAAGGGGTTTTTTGCTTCAGATGCCGAAGTGCTGGAGGAAGTTCTCAGCAGTTCGGGGACTCAGACCGGAGCATTTGAGATAATGCTCTTCAATTATATAAAGAACAACAGGTATCACTTTATCCCTGCTTCTTCAAAGGAGTGGGCACATTTGCCCGCTCTTTTTTTTAATTCGATTGGCTTCTGCGATGATACAGCAATGATCTATTGCCGGCTGGGTTCTGCTGCAGGTTTTGATGTGCGTGTCTGGGAATTAACGGGACATGTTGTCCCGGAAATCAACATAAACGGCAGATGGAAGATGCTGGATCCTGGTCTGGGCATTTATTATTTTAATCCTCATGGGGAAATCGCAGGTGTTGAAGAGCTTTCCCTCCACCCTGAGTACATAACAAAACCTGTTCGTCCACTTATGCTACCTCCCCGGAGCGTCTATGCTTCCAGAATTGCGGATTACTATGCCAGTTCCCGTGATAACCGTGTTACCGTTCGCAATTACAAACCGTCTTCCACGAAGGTATTCAAGCTCACAGTTCCTCCCCATGGTCAGGTTGATTTTCCAGGAGTATTTCATCGGCCTTTCGTTACGATGAATGGAGAACTGGCACCCTCGTATGCAAATCTGAAAGTGACAGTGCCGGCAGGCTGGACCGGCATCATGAACAATCCCCTTGTACTTCATGCTATCAAAGGAACAGGGAGCGTAAGGATTAATGAGAAATATTTTGTGATAGGAAGTGCTGAACTGCAGTCATATCTCGATGACCGTGAAGGGCACGACTACATCTATGATTTTGAAATCATTGAATCACATTCCGACATTTCAGTCATCTATCTCCTTAACGGTATGCGCTTCAAGGTGCAAGACGTAAACGTGGTAAAGATAGAAGCGCCGGTAGATAACCTCCTTGCCGTTGACGCCTGTAAACTTCCTCCTGAAAACCGGATGTGCCGGTGAAAGGTGCGGCATACGGAGGCTGTATTTGTTCCGCAAGACCTTTATCTCGTTTTCTAACGCCTACGAGGTGTGGGTATTAATATTTCTTTCCCTCTCGTTTTTTCTGACACTAAATTAAAATAATTTCAGGAAAAAAGGGGTCAGATTTATTTTTTGCTCAAATATCAATCGGCAATGTTTCTGACGCCGGCAGCACGGGCCGGCGTAACGGGTGTTTAATCGGTCATTTTATCCATGAGGATGCGCTGCGCCAAACGCAGGATGTTGAGGTAAAATGGGGCTATCACAAAGCCGGTGAATCAAAAGGAGAACTGGGTACCAACAGGACCGCAAAAACCATGTCAGTGCTGATTCGAGGCAGGTTCCGTCTTGAGTTTCATGATGGTAATAGAGCGCGGGATGTTCTTCTTGAAAGGGAAGGTGATTATGCGCTCTGGGATGCCGGTGTGCCGCACAATTGGGTTGCGGAAGAAGATAGTGTTATGCTAACCGTCAGGTGGCCTTCAGTCCCGGAAGATCAGGTTAATGATACAAAGTAAAAAACTATATATAAAATTGAAACTAAAGGAGAATTTCTATCTATGAAATGCATACAATTAATCATTATGCTCATATGTCTGGTATGTACTGGTTTGTTTTGTTTTAATATGGCTGCGGCTCAATCTCCTGTGACTATGCCGCCATCGCAGAAAGCCTCCGGTAGCGTTTCTGAAAAGTCGCCTATGGGCACTATGGGTTCCATGAAGTCTCTTAAAAGGACAGCAAATAAAATGGGGTATGAAGATACAGAAACAAACCAGCTGCTGAAAAAATATCTGGACTTTGCTCCGCAGTCGCCAGGTAATCTGCTCGATCTGGGGTGCGCGTGGGGCTATGCTGTCCAGGAGATTCTTGGTATTGAAAAACAAACCCCCTTTTTAAAGCCGCACAACAGAAAAATAATAGCAATTGATATGAGCCAGGAGCATATAAATCATGTTGCTGCAACCACATCTCCAGAGCTTGTGGAAACTCTTGTGATGCGCTTTCCTTCTCTGGGATCACGGCAATGCAAAAAAGCCTTTTCTCCGAACAGCCTTGGCGCCACGTATGCGGGGCTTGTTTTTCATTATCTCAGCCCCGACGAACTTACCAAAGGTTTGAATCTTTTGTTTGATGCTACTGCTCCGGGCGGCAGGGTGTACGCATCCGTGAATACACCTTATCTCTCGCAATCCCTGTTAGAAGATTTCTTGCATCGCAAGAAAGATCTCAAGGAGCCCTTCCCTGGATGGTATCCTAATATTCTTGACAGCGCTGTCCCTGAGAAAGTGCGCAACGACATGTCCCCGGCTATCTGCGGAAAAGAAGTAACATTTTTACATGTCTTCGACAATGAAACGATGCAACGCTATTTTGAAGATGCAGGGTTCAGCGTTGTGGAACATTTTTACTTCATGAGGAATGAGGTGTTTCGAATGAAACTTCTTGGTATTATTGCCGAAAAGAAAACCGATACATCTTTGAGAAAGAAGCCATAAAAGTATTCGGGATGCTTCCCACATTTTTCTATACCACTCTTGTGAACGAATTGAGGGGTCTTTTTTTGATGTTAGTTTGAATCGGTGAGATGCGAAATATAAGACATACTTACCCGAACTTCACAAACCTTTCCTTCTTTGCACCGCAGATCGGACATTCGTCAGGCAGGATGCCGTCGGAGACATATCCGCATACATTGCATACATAGTAGGTAGTCTCCCGCTCCTCCATCACATGTTCCATCGCCTCTTTATAGAGCCTGGAATGGATTTCTTCCACGTACCGGGACTGGCTGAAGTAGAGAGAAGCAAATATCTAGGGACACAAATATCTAGGGACACCATACTAGTTTTTATTGACAGATGAGGATGAATATCTGGGTGATACGACATGAAACCTAAAACATAAAACACAAAAGGTAAGCGATGAATTGCGCGCCGAATACGATTTTGACTATTCTAAGGCTATTCGTGGCAAATATCACAAACGGTTATTAGAAGAAGGAACAAATATAGTTGTCCTTGAACCGGATGTAGCCAAAGCTTTCAGCACATCAACAGCAGTGAATGAAGCGTTGAGGTCACTTCTTGATCTTACTCGCTCAACTCAACGCCTAACAAGTCGCTCCGGTGGACGCATAAAAGCACGCCATTGAGCTTAATCGTTACCTGCTCAAATTTCCGAAGCCTTTCCTTCTTCGCCCCGCAGATCGGGCACTCGTCGGGCAGGAGGCCGTCAGAGACATATCCGCATCCGCTGCATACGTAGTAGGTGGTTTCCCTTTCCTCAATGCTGTGCACCATCAATGAGAATGGATGTTGACATCATTAATATCTGTGCCGTATAATTGAAATTGTACGGCAGATGAATTGGGGGCTTTTATGGAAACAAAATTAACATTACGGGTAGATGAAAAACTTATATACCGTGCTAAGGTCTATGCACGGAAGTCTGGTAGATCTGTGTCACAGTTAGTTGCAGATTTCTTCGTTCTTTTGGGTTCAGGTGCAGAAAAGAAAACGTTCGAGGTGACGCCAAAAGTAAAGGCTCTCAAAGGAGCTTTTCGAGGTGCTGATTTCAACATTGATAACTATCGGCGGCATCTTGAGGATAAATACCGGTGATAGTTCTCTTTGACACAGATGTTATTCTGGATTTACTCCTTGACAGGGAGCCGTTTGCAGACGCTACAGCCCGGATGTTCTCAAAAGTAGAAAAGGGAGATATTACGGGATATGTATGCGCAACGACGGTAACGACAATCCACTATTTGGCTTCAAAGGCCGCTGGAGCTGGCAAGTCCCGGAAATCAATTCAAAGATTGATTTCTCTCCTTGAAGTAGCTCCTGTTAATAGAGCTGTCTTAGAGGGAGCCCTTGAAGGCAAGTACGATGATTTTGAAGATGGAGTAGTTGCAGAGGCTGCTCATCATGTAGGAGCAAAAGCGATAGTTACAAGAAATGTCCGGCATTACAGAAATTCAACTGTACCAGCCTATTTGCCCGGTGAGATTTTAGAAATGATTATGGCTGGCGAGGGTACTGCTTAGAAAAGCTTAATCAAAGAAGAGCAGGTTAGCTACTTCTATCCCTTTCTTTCCCCCCAGGATGGTCTTCAGTCCCTTTACCCCGGGGTCATGAACAATGGCATCCTGCGCATAAGCCTTTTGCTTCTCCTGAATCTCCCGCTTCAGATTCTCATCGATGATGGGCTCAACCTTCCTGCACATCTTGACATACTGAGACATATATGCCTTTACGGTCTCGGTGATAACCGGTTCTTTATCTGCTCCCACCTTTGCCTTTACCCGGCAGGGAGAACCGAACTTGTCAATTTCAGCGCTTACAGTGATCTGAGCACCCAGTTCGCCTTGGAATCGCTCGTGCAGCTTTTTCAGTTCTTCCATCTCTGCCTGTAAGTTAGGGAAGCCGATCTTGTAGATGTCGTAGATGTCCACGATGCAGATCCGCTTGTTCAGGATCTTTACGATCTCGGTGATAAAGAAGGGGAGGCGCACGTCCAGCTTCGGACGGCAGTAGATGGAGAGGATCCGCATGCCGAGAGGTCCTGTGTTTTGCTGGAAGATGATCTTGTAGTGGACAGGTGAAGAAAAAAAGCGGGGATAGAAGTTGAGGAGCTTCAAGACCCGCCAGGAGGTAATGTGATTGTACTGCGGGTCAACGGGGAAATATTTGATTTCAAGCCCTGCCTTTAAGGTGTTCAGGGCAATCGAGTAGGTGTCCTCAATCCAGCCTGCCATAAAGCCTCCTTCTGTGAGAGGTTAACATTTACGAAATCTTAACTGAACGGGCAGGGCATGTCAATTTCCATAAGAAGAGGTCCCCAAATAGGATTCCTCGTCGCTCAGCAACATTTTTTCGACAATTCTAAAGGGCGGGTTAAAACCCGCCCCTACACGGCAAATTCGAAACTCACCGCCTGCGGTCCGCCGCCGGCGGATTAACGAAAAAATCTCGAATTTGCACTCGGAACCCTATTGGTCACCAATTTAGGGCACAGATCACATAAATAGCTTCTGAATAACGGAGAAGTGCCTGAAGAGGTAGTTGATTAAGGTGCCCATGAGGACAGAGTAGGTTGGAATGAACAGGGCTGCGAACGTTGTGAACTTTACGCCGAACTCCTTGAAGAGCACGACGAGTGAGGCAAAACAGGGGATGAAGAGGGTGAGGACGACCAGCGATACGAGCAGGGCAATGGGGTCTAAATATCCCGAAAGGGCAATATTCATGAGGCCGGCAGCACCGTATTCACTCCGGAAGAATGTCATCAACAGAACCTCGGTCATCTTGGCCGGCAGTCCCAGCCAGCCTGAAACAATCGGTGCACAGAGCGTTTCAATTTGAGCAAGGATAGCAGTCTTATCCAGGATGAAGAGGATAAAGGTTCCCAGGAGGAAGGCAGGGATTACCTCGTTGGTAAGCCAGGTAAGACGGTGAAAAGTTTTCTTCATCGAGTTTCTCAGGTGAGGTAAGCGAAAAGGAGGAAGCTCCAGCATAAAGGTTGATTTTTCTCCTTTGATGATCTTTGAGGCAAGATAGCCGTTGACGATCATGTTGAAACTCATGAAGAAGAGAAAAAAGAAAAACGTCTTCAGCGGAAGAAAGGTGAAAAGGCCCATCATGATGCTCAATTTTGCACCGCAGGGTATGGTCAGGGCAAGGAGAAACGCTGCTATGAACCTCTCTTTACGGGATTCAATCGATTTGGTAGAGAGGAGGGCCATGGTCACACAGCCAAATCCCAGGACGATGGGGAGGGTTGCTTTACCGTTCAAGCCGATAATCCGCAGGAGCCTGTCAGTCATTACCGTAAGGCGGGGCAGATAACCGCTGTCTTCCATGATCCCAAAAGCAAAATAGAAGACAGCGATCATGGGAAGTAGGATGGCAAAGGCATACACAATGCCCATGGTGTAGAGTCCATACGTGCCGGTGAGCATTTCTACCACGAACGGAAAGGGTATATGGTTGACCCATGAAAGTACAGAAGGGGTGATTAGGGCATCGAAGATCTTGTCCTTGATGAAATCTACCAGGACCGATGCTCCGAACTTTCCTGCCACTTCATAGAGCAGGGCCAGAACCATGAGGAGGATGAGCAGTCCATAGAACGGGTGCGTAGTGGCATTTTCCAGCCACACCATAAAGGTTCCTCTCCCGGCCTCTTGTTTTAAAAAGACTTGGGAGCAGATGCCCTGGGTCTTTTGCAGATATTGCTGAGGGGTCATCTGAAGAGGAAGGAGAGCCGCGGCTTTTTCGTGGCCGGAAGCAGCCTCGCTTATTACCTTGAGGAGGTTCTGTATGCCTCTCCGTTCTGCTACCGAGGTTTCAACTACCCTGATCCCGAGCATCTGAGAGAGTCTGGCCGAATCAATCCGGATGCCCCTGCTCTCTGCTTCGTCAATCATATTGAGGACCAGAATGACCGGGAGATTCATATCTATGAGTTGGAGGGTGATGAAGAGATCCCGCTTCAAGTTCTTGGCATCAGCCACGTGAAGGACCACGTCCGGACGAGTCTTTTCGATCAATTGGTAGGTGGAGTTTTCATCCACAGACTGGTAGTTGAATCCGTAAACCGGCGGTGTGTCGAAGATGTTAAACGACCTTCGCTTATAGGTGAAACGGCCTTCAGCAACCTCTATCGAGGTACCGGGATAGTTGGATACGTGGACATAGAGCCCGGTCAGTTCTGAAAAGAGGGCGCTTTTTCCTACATTGGGCTGTCCGACCAGAAGGATGGTTGGGTTCTTAGGTAACGGCGAGTTCATCTGTCTATTTATACCCATTAATCCAGAAAAAGAAAAGACCTTAGAATTTCTCTAAGGCCCTTCCTCTTAAGGATTAATGTCAGTTGGCCGTCTAACGGTGGAGGCCGTTATCAGAGGCTATAGCACTGGCGATTGGTATACTTCTCCCCGCAAGGCGTCCCGGTAAAGGTCAGCCAGCGCCTTGATCAAGCTCGGCTCATGAGCCCAGGTTGTTATGCAGGTGATTTTCATCGTGGGAGATATTTTGGCCCTTTTAGCCTTGGTGGGGATATCGTAGATATGGTGCAGACCTTCGGCTGCTCCGAACGTTGGTATGACAACAATTTTATCCACAGCACCGGCTATCTTTTCTACGGCAGGAGTGATCTTGGGTGTCACGAATTCATTATAGGCATCGGTAATATTCTCATCCTTAAAACCGAGGGTGATGAGTTCTTTTCTGATTATATTCCTGAAGGTTGTTTCCTGTTCGTTGCATCTGGTATTGATTAATTTCAGCTTGACCCACTCGTCGGGTTCGCCATGGCTTGCCAGGAGGACCCCTACCCGATGCAGGGGTGTATCCTTGGCCCGGCTCAATATGAGCTGAGCACACATAGCTGCCAGAGAACTGGCTTTGTAGAAAAGGGGATGGGTAAGGATGATCTCTATGCCTTGATGCTCTTCTTTCACTTCTTCTATAATCTCCTTGATCTCCTCCGTATGGCTGGATTCGGTAAGCAGAACCGGGATGGCGATGATTTTTTTAATCCCGTCCTTGATCATCTGGTGAATCGATGCGGCAATACAGGGCTGAACCATCTCCAGGTAGCAGAGATATATCTCGCATTCAGGAATTTCCTTTCTCAACAGCACCAACTGTTTTTTTGACACTGCTTCATGCGGTGACTTTCCCCCGACTGCGTTATAGTGAGATTTTATCCTCCAGGCCAGAAGCGGCCAGAGAATTTTGGGAGGAACGGCGACCTGGGTATCCTTGAGCTCACCGAACATATTTTTAAACTCTTTGAGCCACTCGCTGAATTTATACGTTTCAGGCTCACCATGTTCTACCAGGAGCACGCCCACCTTGCCTGATGATTTACCTGTTTCCATCTGATACCTCCTTTGAATAAGGTTAGAGTTGTGGTGATTGGTATATTTCTCCCTTCAAGGCATCCCTGCAAAGATCGCCCAGGGCCTTGATCAAGATCGGCTCATGAGCCCAGCTTATGACAAAATCGGTTTTAATTGTTGAAGGTATCTTTGCTTTTTTGACCTTGGTGGGGATATCATAAATGTGGTGCAGACCTTCTGTCTGCCCAAAGGCCGGCAAGGTTATGATCTTATCCACTTGATTCTGGGCCACCTTCTCTACCGCAGGGATGATTTTAGGCTCCACGAATTCATTAAATGCGTTCGTTATATTCTCAGCCTTAAAGCCGAGTTCGATTAATTTCTTCCTGATCATACCCCTGAAGGCTGTTTCCTGTTCATTGCATCTGGTATTGATGAGTTTCAGGCGGACCCACTCGTCGGGTTCTCCGTGGCTGGCAAGGAGGACGCCTATTCGATCGAGCGGTGTATTCCCAGCCTTTTTTTTGATCAACTGGGCGCACATAGGTGCTAAGGAATCGGCCTTATAAAATTGGGGGCGGGTAAGGAGAATCTCTACCCCCTTTGCCTCATGTTCCACCTCTTCAAGTATCTCCTTAATTTCTTCAGTATGGCTTGAATCGGTAAGCATAACCGGCACAGCGATGATTTTCGTAAATCCCTTCTTAATCATCTCATGGGCAGTCGCGGTGATGGTCGGCTCGATCATCTCCATGAAGCCCATATGGATCTCATATTCGGGGAGTTCCTTTCGTAGCAACTCCAGCTGTTTCCTGGAGACCTCCACATGGGTTGATCGGCCCCCGACACCCTTATAGTGAGATTTCATGGTCCACGCGAGGAATGGCCACATGAACTTGGGCGGTACCGGGACTTTGGTATTTTTAAACTCACCAAACATGTTTTTAAACTCTTGCACCCATTGCCAGTAGTTGTACGTCTCCGGCTCTCCATGCTGTACCAGGAGCACACCCACCTTTTCTGTATCCTTTTTCTCCATCTGGCCCCTCCTCTTAAAAAATATAATGAGTAACTATTTTCATGTACGGACAGTTCCTCCGTATCTCAGCACCATGTCCTTCCAGGTAGTTAGGACATCCCTCTTCATGGCCTTGTGAAAATTCTCCCCGAAATCCAGGGCAAAGTCGTATCCATAGGCAGTGAGGTACATCATGTTGCAGAAGGAGGGCATGAGTTTGGGGATGAATTCAACCCTTCCCTGAACCTCACAAAAGATCGCATCAGGCTTGTATATTTCATAGAGATCCTCCAGGGTGTCAAAATCGTCCTCGAAGATGGTCACACCGTATTTTTTCTTCTGGAGTTCTTTCTCTGCCTGGGCAAACTTGTTTTTCATCGAAGGGAGCATGATTACTTCTGCCCCGAAATCGGCGAGGATCTTGCTGAGAGAAAATTCACCTGCCGGGCCGTACGCCACCATTACCTTTACGGGGTCCTCAGCAAACCGTTTTTTAATTGCCTCATACTGGGGACGAATCCGCTCTTCCTCCTGGTCAACCAGGTCATGGAGTTTCTGATTCTTCATGACATCCGCAACGCCCCGCAGGAAACCGGAGGTTCCCTGAATCCCCGAAGGGACCTCAAGGTATTTCACCTTCGCACCGAATCGTTCACTTAATTCTTTACAGGTGAGGTAGGGGACAACGTGGGTGGGGAGGAGCGTTTCTGCCTGGACGATCTTTTCCATTTCGTTGAGATTGGCAGCAGGGAATATGAAGACAGGGATTCCTGCTTCTTTCAGGAACGTGTCGATAGACTGAAATGCACCGCAGTCTGCCCCTGACCTCCCCACCAGCCCCACCGAACCTTTGACCTTTTCCCTGGGTTCGAGCACCTTCACGATAGATGTCCACGCCGCATCGTTACCGAGAGGCATGGACTTGGGGAAGTTAAAACCGCTGTCAAAGTACGTTACCTTCAGTTCCGGAATTTCCTGCTCCACCTCGGCAATGACACCCTTGATATCTTCACCAATCAATTGGGGCAGGCAGGTGTTAATGATAACGATGATTCTTGGTTTGTACTGGTGGTACAAATTGATGATCTGACTCTTTAAATTTTCCTCTCCCCCAAAAACGACTTCAGATTTCTTGATCAACGTACCGGCGGTAACCAGCCGGGACGGACGGCAGGTCATAGACCCTATCTGGATCTGGTAGGCACAGGGTTGGGGACCATGGAGTAGGGGGATAACCCCTTCCACCTTACCCAGGGTGGCGAAGGCCTGGAGGGAAGAGCAGCAGTGCTCGTAGCTTTTGAGTGACATACAACTCTCCTATCGGTACTGAATCTTTCTAAAAATATCCGCCGCCAATTTCAGCGCCTTGCAGAGGTCTTTTCTATCCTTGGTGGACAACCTGCCCAGGCAGTGTTCTACCTCCTGAATCCTCTTTTTCATAAATTTATTGCGCATATTCTTTCCCATGGTTGTCAGGCGAACCTTGATGATCCTCCGGTCTTTGGAATCCCGGTGCCGCTCAACCACCTTTTTCTTTTCCAGCTTATTGATAATAGAAGTGATGTTGGGCAGGGGGAGGTAGAGTGTTGTGCTGAGTTCGCTCATGGTGAACTCAGGATCATCGCCGGTAAAGGCAGCCAGCCCTTTCAGTTCCAGGAAGGTAAAATCGGCTTCATCGCCGATTCCATTCTTATTGATGGTTTTACGAAAGTATTCGATGAAGAACTTTCTCATGGTGAGCATCTGCTGCTCTAAGAGTTTATACTCTTTGATTTTGTCCTGCATGTTTTCAAGTCCCCTGCAGAGAGAGGTTATCGTAATAGTTACTTATGTAAATATTATACAAGTAACCATTATGTCAAGAGAAGTTTTTTCTTTGTTAGACGGAGAGAGGAGAGACAAGATGTGCTTCCTGATCTATGGGGAGATGGGTTCTCTGGTGACGGTGAGGGGGGGATCTCCCCGAACCGGCTGTCACCGGTGTCGGGGAGATATCAAGAGAAGGGTATTAACCCATGCCCGTTTCTTTCTTGAATTTGTTCATCACCTGCTCGGTAACTTCCTGGTAGCCCTTCTCCCGGGCAAAATCTTCGGTGCCTGAGACAGCCATGGCCTGGATCTCCTTCGGGGCTTTCTCGATTGCTGCCTTTGCCGCTGCATCCCAGGGCATGGTAAACTTCACCACTTCAGGCGGTGCCTCGGCTTCTGGCGCTTCTTTGTCTTCTTTTAAGGCAGAGAGGAATTTTGACTTGAACTTGGTGGGCGTGTACTGGTCGGTAACCTGCCTGATGATCTCCATGGTAATTTTCGTACCCTTCTGGAGGGCAATCTCCTCAGCCTTCTTCTGGAGTTTCCGGACGGCAATAGCCTTGATGAAATGGGGAATCATATCTGCCACTTTTATGAAGGCCTTCCGGGCATCGAGGTCCCATTCAACCACGCCAAAGGAAATGGCTTCTTCCATTCCTCCTTTGGTTTCGAGGAAAATGTTCACATAGATCTGGTTTACGGTGTGTTGAATCAGATTCTTTGCACCCATGAAACCCATGAAGGGATTTGCCTCTGTGGTCTGGTGGCCCATGGTCGGAATATCAGCGAAGAGGTAGTTTGAGAACCCGAGTTCTTTTGCAATCTTGATGTCGTAAAAGTTGCCCATAATCATGAGGGGGCTCTTCTCCTGGAACTGTTCCCTCTTCTCGTCGATCGTGGGCGAGACCAAGACGTTGTCGCACACCTCTTTGACCTTCTCTGCGGCTGCTTTGGTTTCCACTGCAGCCATGGAGATTTCCATGCCGAGCTCTTTCTTAAAGAAGCTGCTTATCCCGACGGCGTAGGTGTCGTTATTGTCGAGAGAGAGTGCCACGGAAGACTCAAAGGTAATGGGCAGGACCATGAAGGACTGGATCAGGTCGTAAGCAGACATGATCTCTTCCTTAAGGTAAGTACTGGCATCCACCTTGAAGAAATCGGCAATCTCTTCTACCCAGGCAGCCGATTCCTTGAAGCCGATGGGCACATGGTTTGCCAGGTAGGGAATATTGAATTTCTTTTCCATCACCTTTGCTGCCTTTATTCCGCAGTCATACGGGTAGGCACAGATATTTAAAGAGGCGGCGGGTGCATTGATGATTTCCTGCGTCAGGGTACCACCGGTGAGGACGGCGTTTACCTTAATCCCGATGCATGAGAGCATCCTCTTGAGTTCAAAGACATCAGCCCTCCAGTTGAATGTCCCGAAGAAAGAACCAATCAGGTTAACAGACTTATCAACCTTTTTTGCCTTCGGATCCATCAGTTCAGTAAGGGTGATCAGCGACTTGTCTCTCCCTTCGTGGAGCGTCCCGCCGATGGGAGGATGAAAGATCAGGCAGTTCTTGTATCCCACTTTCTCTACCACCCCTTCTATGTCGTCGCCGGTAATCTCCGCAACGGGAGAGGTGACAATGATGATCAGCTTTGGCTTTTTCGCTACGATCTTTCTCAGCACCTCTTCCAGCCGGCCCTCAGCGCCCTGCATCACGTTCGCATAGGTGAGAGAGGTGGTATAGAGGTCAAAAACGTACTCGTGCATCAGGACGCCCTGACACTGGTTAATGAAGCATCCGGGAGGCGAGTGGAAGATTACCATCGCATCCTTGATGCCGAGCGCGGTCCACAGACCTCCTTCAAAGGCAGAGGGCTTATGGATTTCCTTCATCTTCAATTCGCGGATGCCGGCCAGATCGTAGGTTCTTTCGAGAGCTTCGTTGGTCTTAGGCATGAAGTTCACCTCCGTATCTTTTCACCATGTCTTTCCAGGTTCCTAATACCTCTCGCTTCATGTTTTTATGGAAATTCTCGCCCATATCGAGAGCAAAATCGTACCCGTAGGCGGTTAAAAACATCATATTGCAGAAGGTGGGCATGAGTTTGGGGATAAACTCGACCCTCCCCTGGACTTCACAGAAGATGGTATCAGGCTTGAACATCTGATAGACGTCTTCCAGGGTGTCAAAATCATCCTCGAAGATGGTCACACCGTATTTTTTTTTCTGGAGTTCTTTCTCTGCCTGGGCGAACTTGTTTTTCATGGAGGGGATCATGATCACTTCTGCCCCGAAATCGGCTAAAATCTTACTCATGGAGAATTCACTTGCCGGACCGTAGGCAATCACCACCTTCACCGGGTCCTCGGCAAACCGTTTTTTAATTGCCTCGTAACGGGGGCGCATCTTCTCTTCTTCCTGGTCAACCAGGTCATGGAGTTTCTGATTTTTCAGGAGATCAGCAATGCCCCGGAGGAAACCGGAGGTCCCCTTGACGCCGGAAGGGACTTCAACATATTCCACCCGTGAGCCAAAGCGCTCGCTCATCGCTTTGCAGGTCAGGTAGGGGACGACGTGCATGGGTACGAGGATATCAGCCTGGGCGATCTTCTCAACCTCGCTCAGATGGGGTGCCGGAAAGGCAAAGGTGGTAATCCCTGCCTCTTTGAGGAAAGTATCTACCGGCGTGAAGGCACCGGCATCCTGCCCTGACCTTCCTATCAGCCCAACGGAGCCTTTCACCTTTTCCATGGGCTTGAGGAGCTTGACGAGGGTAGTCCACGCCACATCGTTACCCAGGGGCAATGACTTGGGGAAGTTGAATCCACTGTCAAAGTACGTAACCCTTAAGTCAGGAATTTCCTGCTCTACCTCAGAGATTACTCCTTTGATGTCTTCGCCGATAAGCTGGGGCAGGCAGGTGTTGATGATGACAATAATCTTTGGTTTGTACTGACGGTAGATATTGATGATCTGTTTTTTCAGGTTTTCCTCTCCGCCAAAGACTACTTCTGACTTCTGGATGAGGGTCCCGGCGGTAACCAGCCGGGAAGGGCGGCAGGTCATAGACCCTATCTGGGTCTGATAGGCACAGGGTTGCGGCCCGTGGAGCAGGGGGATGACCCCCTCTATCTTGCCCAGCGTTGCCAGGGCCTGGAGCGAAGAACAGCAGTGTTCATAACTTTTCAGTGACATTGACATCGTGATACCTCCATAAATGCGAAGCCCGCTCTTGCGGTAATGTATTCGGGCTGTTAGACGGAGCCCTTGCCTACAAGCTTTTTCCACCATGCATAGAGTTCTTCAAAGTTGATGGACTTGGGAACAGAGAGCTCTTTATTGTTCCAGATATTATCGGTCAGCGTCCTGAACGCATCGCATTCTCTGGAATCGGGTGCTAACTGGAAGAGGGTGGTTCCCTTGCCTGAACACTCCTTGATCTTCTCACTGTACGGTATGAACCCCACAACGTGGGTTCCCAGGAGTTCAGCGAACTTGGTGAGGATATCCTCCTCGTTCTTCAGCTCCCTCAGATTGCCGATAATCCCTCCCAGCTTTGAACCGGAACGGGAAGTGAACCTGGAGATGGCCTTGCAGATGTTGGAGGCGGCAAAGAGCCCCTCAATTTCTCCGCTGGTCACGATATATGTTTCCTCTGCATATCCCTGCCGTATCGGCATGGAGAACCCGCCGCACACCACGTCGCCGAGCACATCGTAGAGCACCACATCCAGGTCTAACTCTTTGAAGGCATTGAGGTGCTGAAGGGTCTCGATGGCCTCAATCACTCCCTTGCCGCCACACCCCAGTCCCGGGTCCGGCCCCCCGCTCTCGGCACAGTAGATCCGCCCTCCGCCCTCTACTTTCATGGGACTTTCAAAGATTACCTCATTTCTGGTGACCTGCTGGATGTCAAAGTTCTTTTTCCTCAACGTGTCCAGAATGGTCTTGGGCATCTTGCCCATAAGCAACAGACGGGTGCTGTCATGCTTGGGATCGCACCCCACATGAATTACCTTCAAACCTTTATTGGCCAGGCCAAAAGAGATGTGAGATGAGACCATAGACTTCCCGATCCCGCCTTTGCCGTATACGGCTAACTGTCGCATTGTCTCCTCCTCTTTTCTATTCGTAGTACTTCAACCACCACTCGTAGAGGTCTTCGAAATCAATGATGTTGGGGATTACCAAATTCTTGTTGTTCAAGACCCTGTCTCCGATTTCCCGGTAAAGCTTTGCCTCTTCAGATTCCGGAGCAGAGGTGAAGACCGTAGTACCCTCTCCGCCGCATTCTTTGATGAGCTGGCTGTAGGGGATAATCCCGATGATCTGAGTCCCAATCTTTTCTGCAAAATCCCTGACCATCTTCAGTTCGTTCTTCACCCGCCTCAGGTTGATGATGAGTCCTCCCAGCTTGGAACCTGAGCGAACCTCGAACCGCTTGATCGCCTTGGAGACGTTGGTAACCTGGTAGAGGGCCTCGAGTTCCCCGCTTGCTACCACATAGGTCTCCTGGGCGTAGCCCTGGCGGATAGGCAGGGAAAAACCTCCGCAGACCACATCGCCCAGGATGTCATAGATCACGACATCACAGTTGTAATTCTTGAATATGTCCAGCCGGCTTAACGTTTCGATTGCCTCCACGACGCCTTTGCCGCCGCACCCCACACCCGGTTCCGGCCCTCCGCTCTCGGCGCAGTACACCTTCCCCCCATTCTTGAAAGGAAGCGGTGATTCGAAAACGATCTCACCTGCCTCTACCGAATCGTAATCGAACTCTTTGTTTCTCAGGACGTCCAGAATGGTGCTGGGAAAATCTTTCAGGAGAGAGCGGGTACTGTCATTTTTGGGACTGCATCCTACCTGCAGGACTTTCAAGCCCCGATCCGCCAGCGTGTAGGAAAGATGGGATGCAACCGTGGATTTTCCGATTCCTCCTTTGCCGTAAATAGCTATCTGTCGCATGGATACCCCTTTCAATCCTTTCCATTCCCGATGTTAACCTTGTGGAGGATTGTGGAGACCTTTTCCAGGGCGTTCACCAGATCATCCCTCTCCTCTTTGCTCAGCTTTCCAAAGATGTTTTTAAATTCGTTCCTTCGCCTCATCATGAACTTTCTGCGCATCTCCTTCCCTTTTTCGGTCAAGTGTACCTTAACCACCCTCCTGTCTTCAGAATCTCTCCACCTCTCCACGATACCATCCCTTTCCAGGCCATCAATCATTTCTGTCATACTGGGCATAGTGACAGAGGCGTTCTTGCTCAATGCTCCCATGGTGTACTCTTGGTCCTCGTGGAAGGCTGCTAAAGCCTTTAGCTGAGATATGCCGAAATCAAACCCCAGGACCTGCCCGTTGTCCCGGACCACTTTGTTGAAGAACTCGATGAAGAAGTTCTTTACCTTGATCATCTGTTCCCCAATCTCATCTACCTCTTTCATCTCTATGTTTTTCTCTGGCATTGTCGTTGCCTCCTTGATGGTGTTTTGTTCATTGCTCCTCACGGTTAGTCATGGAAGCACAACCCGTGTTTCAGGGCCGCGTCCCTGTCATATCGTGTTATGGTAGATATCCTATGCACCTAATAGTTCATAAATTAATATTTTGGAATCTAAATATATTGCCTCACCTTTTTTTTGTCAAGTACTTTTTAAAAGTGGCAGGGAAAGTAACGGATTGACGTGAGAGGTAGAGCAGCAAAGGAGCGTCTTGAAGTTGAATATTGCCAGGAGTTATGGTAAAGTGCTCACGGTTATCAATGTTCCATCGGGAGGAAAGGAGGGAAGAAAGGACGGGTGAACATCAGAAAAATAGAGAAGAAGATGAAGGGAGCATGTAAGTGCAAAGTTTTATGCTGACCAGGAGAGGAAGGGGCCTGAGGTATAGATCTCTTTTCTTGAGAGCAGCAGAAGAGGGAATAAGAGATAAATAATTAATTCATTCAGATTATCGTGGAGGAAAGAAGATGAAAAAAATGGTAGCGATAGTTCTTGGTCTGTCTTTCAGTTGCGTTGTGTTTGGCAGCCCTGTCTTTGCCGGAGAAACGAAAAAAGAGGACCCGAACAAAGCACTGTTCGAGAAGAAATGCTCTCAATGTCATGTAGCCAGTAAAATTAACGAAGGACACCGGTCTAAAGCGGACTTAAAAAAGGTTCTGGATAGAATGACGAGCAAGCCCGCATGCAACATAAACGCTACTGAAGCCAAGCAGATTGAGATGTACATGATAGGCGATATGGGGCCTGCCGCTGCCCCTGGACTGTAAGGACGCACGGGACCGGAAGGACATTTCTCCATGGGAGTAAGGCTGAAGAAACCGTATGCGTATGTGTTGTTATGCGGCGTTTTTTTGGCGGGATGTGTGGCCCAGGATAGCTCCCCCCAGACTCTGATGGAAAAGAGATGCTCTCGCTGTCACACCCTGGACAGGGTGTATGCCGTCAAGAAGGATAGAGAGGGTTGGCGAACGACGGTTGAGCGGATGGCTTACTATGCAAGCGGCGTCATACCGGAGAAAGAGATACCCATCATTACAGACTATCTCGCAACTACCCGGGGAGTTGAAAAGGGAGGAGAGACAGCACCGTAGGAGAATGTCAGGAAAGGGGATGATCGATCATGGAAAAAGAGATAGTAGCCATCTCTTTGGATCAAAAGGAGCAGATGGAGTTGGAAGTCATTCTGACTGATCAGGACGGGAAGGCAGCGTTGCAGTTTTTGAAAGATATCATACGGAAAAAAATCAAGGATGCTCAGGCCGGTCCGATCTGCGGTCCGTCGCGGTAGTATCCTTTCCTCGTTCCAGGCTGTCAGATAAAACCCGGATTATCCGGAACAGGGTGTCCCGCCCATAGACAGGGTGTGGTTAAAATCCACAGGCAGGTTAATATCTGGTGCCGAAGGGGGGACTTGAACCCCCACGAGGGCAATTCCTCACTAGACCCTGAATCTAGCGCGTCTGCCAATTCCGCCACTTCGGCTCTCCCCATTCTTGCCAAAGGGAAACGTTTCATTTATAGTATTTTTTGTACTTTCTTGTCAACAGAAGAGTGACTTTTTCTGGAGGATGAGTCGTGGATGAAGATTTCTCAGAGCCTTTCGTGATGGTAGATGATGGAATGTGTTTCGCCTGCGGGGACAGGAACCCAAGGGGGTTAAATCTGAAGTTCAACGTATTTCCCCAGAAGAGGCGCATCGAAACTACATTTACCCTTTCGCCCGAATTTCAAGGGTGGAAGGGTATTGTCCACGGGGGGATAGTCACCACCATTCTGGATGAACTTATGGCGAAGATTACCCAGGAGCTGGGAATCAAAGCAGTAACTGCTGCCTTAGAGGTGAGATTCAAGAATTTTGCCAGAGTATCTGAAGAGATCAGAGCAGTCGGGGAAGTTACCAGGATAGAGAAAAGGCTTATCTATGCCCAGGCGCAGGCCTTCAGGAGCGACGGGACAGTCATTGCCGAGGCCTTCGGGAAGCTGTTGAAAGCGTAAGGGAAAATGATGAGGTTTTATCGGGGGTCGGGAGAGTTCAGGGGAAAAATAGAAAAATCGGTATTAACCCTGGGCAATTTCGACGGGGTCCATCTCGGCCATCAGCAGATATTCCAGAGGGTGATTGAAAGGAGCAGGGAACTGGGTGCTTCCTCAATTGTCTATACCTTTGAACCTCATCCTCTGAAGATCCTTCAGCCAGAAAGATTCTTTCCTCTCATAACCACCATTGAGGAGAAAAGAGGGATCATTGAAAAAACAGGAATAGATATCCTCATCTGTGAAGACTTCACTCCGGAGTTTGCCCTCAAAGCCCCTACCAGTTTTGTAAAGGAGATTCTCAACGAACGGCTCAGGGCGCAAGAAATATTCATCGGCCCCGATTACCGGTTTGGCATGAAGAGGGAAGGAAATGCCGAGCTCTTAAGGATACTGGGGAAAGAGTGGGATATTGAGACGGTGATTCTGGATAACATCAAACTGGATGGGATAGAAGTTCGGAGCACGACCATCCGCACGTATATCCAGACCGGTAAAATCACGGAGGCTGCCCGCCTTCTGGGCCGCTTTTACACCCTTGAAGGAGAGGTGATCAGAGGCAAGGGAAGAGGCAAACAGCTTGGAATTCCCACCGCCAATCTCAAGCCAAATAAAGAGCTTTTCCCTGCATCAGGAATCTTCGCTGTCTGGATGTTCTTGCAGGGAAAGCGGTTCCCAGGAGTTCTGAACATCGGGACCAATCCCACCTTCAGGGATCAGGAACTGTCGCTCGAGGTATACATCATGGACTTTCATGATGAGATTTACGGAGAAAACCTCAGGATTGAATTCGTTGAAAAGCTACGGGACGAAAAGACCTTCCCCGATGCCGGTGCCCTGGTAGAGCAAATCCAGAGGGATATCGGGAAGGCACGGGAGGTCTTGGGAGGAAACTCCTCCAGGTCACCTGGTACACTGTGATTCATTAGACCATAGACGGTAGTACAGACATTAGACCATAGACTTTAG
The DNA here is from genome assembly GCA_026388815.1 of Pseudomonadota bacterium. Lineage (GTDB taxonomy): Bacteria > Desulfobacterota > WTBG01 > JAPLJA01 > JAPLJA01 > JAPLJA01. Next base: position 25,143 of record JAPLJA010000094.1, on the reverse strand, counting down.
ATGTCAGAATGAAGAGGAGAAAATGGCAAGAGATTAATGATGCAGACATTAGACTATAGACATCAGACCATAGACGAGAGAAGAAGAACACAAGTCTGGAGTCTGAAGTCTAATTTGCAGCTGGTACAGCAATATATTGACAAGGAGTAATGGTATGTGCCCCTATGAAGAAGACGAGGAAAGGGAGAAGCTGAGCTGGCGGGAAAGGGACAGGTTAAAGGACCGGAGCAGCCATGTCAGCAGGGAAAAGCCGGAATACCAGAAGAAGTCTCCCCAATCTGAGTGGCTGAGCAAGCAGTACCGCAAGCAGGCTGATGCCCTCTTTGCCGGAAAAAAAGAGACCAAGGAACATCAGGCAGCGCATAGTGCCCTCCGCAAGTATCATGGAACCGACAAGTTCAACAGCACCGTTAAGAAGTATCTCAAGGAGTATGGCCTTCCCGGTGACTTTAGCACCCTCTTTCTCATGCTCGACTATAAGGACGGTGAGGTCGTAAAACAGGTCCTGGATCTTCTGAAGGCAAAAGTCAGTGATCAGAGCCTGAAGATTCAGGAGGGGTTCAAGAGCAAAGTAAGGATTATGGCCATGACCGCTGACGATGATGAGTTAATAGAGCTCGCCGAAAAGGTCTCAGAAGAGTTGTCTCTGTAAAAGAGCAGAGGCTTTAGAAAAACCTACCCGCCTTTGGCTGGCCTGCGGTCTTATGTAGGGGCGGGATTCATCCCGCCCTTCATGGGCGTACGGCCGTACGCCCCTACATGGTGCAGAACCTATCTTCTTCGTTCCCTCAAAATCCTCTTATCTCCCACCCGGACGGTAAGCTTTATAGAATCAAAATATTCTAAGAGAGGTATGGCATATTTGCGTGATACCTGGCTCAGTTCTTTGAACTGAGGGGCATCAATTTCCCCTTTCGACTTGAGAGAAACCATGAGCTGATCCTTGAGCCGGTTGATCGCCTGCTCGTGGAAAAAAAGGTCTTCCTTCACTTTAATCAGAGTTCCTTCACCGGTGAGCAGTCCGAGGATGTTTTTTACTTCATCTTCTTTCCCGGAAAGCTGGGAAACAAGATCTTTTACCGTTGGAGGTTGCAGGCCGCTCTCCTCGTATATCTTCACAATCCTTTCCCTCATCTCCTTCTGCCTCCCCTCGAGGAGCGGGGCATAACCGGAGAGCCACAGCTTATCCTTCTCCATCTGGATGGAACCTTCCTGGCTGAGACAGGTGATCAGATGGTTGTAAAGTTTGGCATCCACCACCCGGGGGAGTTTCGACTTGAGTTCTTCCTTTAGAATTCCCTTCTTAAGGGGATTGCTTTCGTGGTAGCCTTTCAGCTCCTTGAGCGTGACCCTCTTCAGCCCTTCGTAGTGGGAGCGAGAGATTGCTTTAAAGGTATCATGGTCGAAGAGAATGATACTCCTCTTTTCCACCATTTTCTGTAAGATGGGAGAAAGGTCTTTTGGATGAACTCCTAACCGTGCGCCCAGTTCCTGGATACTCTTGCCATTAAATTTTGATTCAAGGAGATAGATCTCTATAATCTTCTCTATATTCTGCGACTGTATGATCCTGAGAGACTCTAAGACCTCAGGAGATAACCTCTTGTGTTTTGCGGGGAGCGGATCGAGGATCTCTCCTCCTCCAACGGTGGAGAGTGGTGAGTAACTCCGGATAACGAACCGGTCGTTCGGCAGGACAACGATAGGATGATCAAACCGCACCTGGACAAACGCTTTCTCGCCGGGAAGAAGTTCATCCCTGTCCAGCAGCGTGATCAGTGATTCACATTCAACGGTGCCGGTGTGAAATTTCACCCTTGAGGCATTCTTTAGGGGTTTGTTGGCATGAGCGAGATGCGTGAGATGGCAATCAATCCGCCGTGTGGGGTGAAGGAGGTCAGGGAGGGTCATGACGTTTCCCCGTTCAAGCAAAGCCTTCTCTACCCCCTGAAGGTTGATGGCAGTCCGTAAGCCGGCTGTAGCCTTTTCAACCTTCTTGTTATGGACCTGAATCCCCCTTACCTTTGCTTTTATCCCCGGGGGGAGCACCGCCACGGTATCTCCAACGCTTATCTCTCCGGAGACGAGGGTGCCGGTGACTACCGTTCCAAATCCCTTCATGGTGAATACCCGGTCAATGGGCAGGCGCAGGATCCCGCCGGTTTTCCTGGCTGCCATCTCCTTCACCACTTCGTCCAGGGCAGAAAGAAGATGCGGCATCCCCTCCATGGTTGCCGACGATACAGGAACGATTGGCCGGTTTTCGAGAAAGGTACCGCGCGTAAATTCACGTATTTCTTCCTGGACCATCTGGAGCCATTCTTTATCCACCAAGTCTCTCTTGGTTACAGCAATGAGGCCGTTCGTTACGTTGAGGAGGGTGCAGATATCAAGGTGTTCCCTGGTCTGGGGCATAATGCCTTCATCTGCAGCGATGATGAACAGGACGAGGTCAATTCCCCCTACGCCAGCCACCATGTTCTTGATGAATTTCTCATGGCCCGGGACGTCAACAATCCCCAGGCGCTCTTCGCTCGGCAGGGTTAATGAGGTGAAGCCGAGCTCTATGGTAATGCCTCGCTCTTTTTCTTCCTTCAGCCGGTCGAGGTCGACGCCGGTTAATGCCTTGATTAAGGAAGTCTTGCCATGATCTACATGACCGGCAGTGCCAAGGATAATCTGTTTCACCGGCGGTATGCCCTCGCTGGTTTACAAAGGATCAATGAGAGTAAAAGCGGTATGACATGGGGCCTGTAAAAAGACTCAGAATGAATGAAACGGGAAAGAGATGTTACAGAAAAAAGGATTTTATTCTTCGCCCTCTTCAAAAAAATCCGGGAAATTCAGGTCGCGGTAAAAGGCCTCTTCTTCTGACCTTCTCGACTTCTCGCCTTTTTTCTCCCAGTCTGATTGGCATGCTATGCAGAGGCGTGCAAAGGGCATAACCCGCAGACGGGTTTCGAGGATCTTCTTGTCGCACTCCTCACAGGTTCCATAGGTGCCTTCTTCAATCCTCTGGAGCGCCTCATCTATCTCAAAGAGCTTCTCCCGGTCCCGGTCACTGATGAGATGGGAGAGCTGGCGGTTCCTCTCTTCATCGGCTGAGTCATAGAAATCACCAATCTCGTTCTTCAGGTCACTGCTCTCCATTTTCCGTTTTTCTGCGATTTCATTTATTACATGATCCCGCAGTTTGAGAAGCATCTGCTTTGCCCTTTTCTGCGTCTTTCTCTCTGTCTTACTCTCTTTTTTCTTCATGTATCAGCTTCTTGAGTGAATAAAAAAAGATATCGGCTTCAAAAATGGAGTAAAGACTATATCCAAAAATTCCCCTTTGTCAACCGAAAAATGGGAGGTTGTGCTATTTATTGATGGATAGTGAAATTAGGTGAAGATAGTTATTTCTCCGCCTGGTAAACACCGCTCTTCCCGCCGGACTTCCGGAAGAGTTTTATGTCAGAGATCACCATTCCCCTGTCCACAGCTTTGCACATGTCATACATGGTGAGGGCTGCAACTGACACCGCAATCAGGGCTTCCATCTCCACCCCGGTCTTTGCTTCTACCTTTACCCTTGATTCAATCTTTACCTGGTTTTTCTTCGCATCCGGATGAAAGGAGACCTCCACGGAGGTTAAATTCAACGGGTGGCAGAGGGGTATGAGTTCAAAGGTTCTTTTGGCAGCCATGATCCCGGCAAGTCTCGCTACCTCAAACACATCCCCCTTTTTCATTTTCTTGTGCATGATCATGGCAAAGGTCTCTGCTTTCATGGAGATGGTTCCCTGCGCTACTGCCTCGCGGAGGGTAACATCCTTGTCGCTCACATCTACCATCCGTGACCTGCCCTTTTTATCAAAGTGGGTTAATTTCGCCATGGTGTCCCCTTTGTGCAATTGCAAAAGTAAATTTTTGTCTGACAATGGGTTCTGAGTGCGTACCAAGATTTTTTCGGTAAATAAGACCGAAGGCCGGTTCTCCGGTAAGAATTTATCGTAAGAACGACCAAACGTTTTATCGAGGACGGGCCAAACGTTTTTTTGAGCAACGAAGAACCCTGTTGTCAGACTTTATTCTATGTAAAATTACTTGCCAAGGCAAATAAATCTTGTTATCTCTGATTATCTCTATTTCTCCCTGGAGGGTTCATGTTAGCAAAAGTAAAAAGCGGGGCAGTACTGGGTATTGATGCGTATCTGGTGGAGGTAGAGGTGGACCTTGCCCTGGGCCTGCCGGTCTTCTCCCTGGTCGGGCTTCCTGATGGGGCAGTGAAGGAGAGCAAAGACCGGGTGAAATCAGCTATAAAGAATTCTGGATATGAATATCCGAGCCGGAGGATTACCATCAATCTGGCACCTGCAGATGTAAAAAAAGAAGGTGCAGCCTTTGATCTCCCCATTGCTGTGGGGCTCCTTGCCGCCTCGGGGCTGATTGAGCATGATAAGCTGAGTGATTTCCTTATCCTTGGAGAATTATCCCTGGACGGCAGGATTAAGCCGATCCGGGGTGCATTGCCCATTGCCCTGGGAGCTAAGGAAGCAGGGCTTCGCGGAGTCATCCTCCCCAGGGAAAATGCTGAAGAGGCAGCAGTGGTAAAGGAGATTGATATCCTCTCGGTTGAGCACCTCTCCCAGGTGGTCGAGTTCTTAAAAGGGATCATTGCCATTGACCCGACTGAAGTTGATATGGAGAAGATCTTCACTCAGTCCTCAGATTATCCGGTAGACTTTTCCGAGGTAAAAGGACAGGAACATGCCAAACGTGCCCTTGAAGTTGCCGCTGCCGGAGGACACAACGTCCTGATGATCGGACCCCCTGGTGCCGGCAAGACGATGCTGGCGCGACGTTTACCTACGATCCTGCCAGACATGTCTTTTGAAGAGGCAATCGAGACTACCAAGATTCACAGCGTGGCCGGTTTCCTTGATCCACACACCTCCCTCGTTGCTATCAGGCCTTTTCGCTCTCCCCACCATACCATCTCGGATGCCGGGCTGATCGGGGGAGGGCAGATTCCCAAGCCAGGAGAGGTGAGCGTCTCTCACAACGGGGTGCTCTTCCTGGATGAGCTGCCTGAATTCAAGAAGAATGTATTGGAGGTGATGAGGCAGCCCCTCGAAGACGGCAGGGTGACCATCTCGCGTGCCGTGGGTTCCCTCACCTATCCTGCGCGCTTTATGCTGGTTGCCGCCATGAACCCCTGCCCCTGCGGATTCTATGCTGACCGTCACCGGGAGTGTGCCTGTACCCTCCCCCAGGTACAGAGGTACCGGGCAAAGGTGTCGGGTCCCCTTCTCGACCGGATCGATATCCAGATCGAGGTTCCTGCCATCCGGTTCCAGGAGATGGCAAGTGAGAACCCGGGAGAGCAATCCACTGATATACGGAAAAGGGTGAACCAGGCAAGGAAGATTCAGCAGGAGCGCTTTCAAGGGAAGAAAATCCACTCCAATGCCCAGATGACTTCCAAGAACCTGAAGAAATATTGCCAGATCGATGATACATCAAAAAGACTGCTTGAGACCGCCATTGATAAGCTGGGATTATCAGCCCGGGCATACACCAGGATACTCAAGGTAGCAAGGACGATTGCTGATCTGGAAGGATCAGAGCCTATCCTCACTCCCCATATCTCAGAAGCCATCCAGTACAGGAGCTTGGATAGGAGGCTTATGTGAAGGATTAATAAAACGCTTCCTTTTTATTTTGCTTATTGCAGGAGCATATAGAGTAAATCAAAATATTTACAGCTTCTCTCTATCACCTCATTATTGTTTCTTGAATCCGTGATAATCTTTTGTATTTCGTTTTGGACTTTGTTTGTCTCGAGATAAATCTTTTTCTCCCATATGTTTATCTCTATATCATGAACAATCTTTCCTATGTAGACAAGTTTAGGGTCTTGGAGGTTATAACTTTTCAATATGGACTCGTAGGTAGACATGTTCTGGTATCGCCGGAGTTTAGCATCTGGAGTATCAAACGGAATTCCTTCGCTTATAAACTCTCCCTTCGGGAAAAATCTTATAATCGCATTTTTATCTATAAATCTCTTTATGAGCCATATAGAGGCACACTTATCTGCTTCAAACCCTTCCCAGGTAGAGAAGACCAATGTCTTCTGATCTGCAAAAAGATAGGAATGCATTTCAGGCTCAATAAAAATGCACAAAAACAAAAAACTGATAAATGGCCAACCTGCTCGCTTTAATTTTCTCATATAGGAACTATCTAATTTTTAAAAGACGACGGACAAAATCATTTTTTGGGTTTTTAACAACCTTATCCTTGTCATCTGCCTGTTCTATCATGCCTCTATTCATTATTGCTATTCTGTCAGCAAGCATAAATGCTTCATCCACGTTATGGGTTACATAAATGATACCCATCTGATGGTTATTTTTGAGCTTAATGACAACTTCTTGGAGTTCCTCTTTTAAAATTGAATCAAGATTGCTAAAAGGTTCATCCATGAGTAAATACTTCGGATGTGGTGCAAGAGCCCTGGCAATAGCGAGGCGCTGTTTCTCCCCCCCTGACAGTTCATGCGGATAACGGTTGTCATAGCCATTTAAATTGACATCCCTTAGAATCTCGTCAATCCTTGATTCAAGGACATCTCTGGTCAGTTTTTCTTTCTTGAGGACAAATATGATATGTTCTTGAACGCTCATGTGCGGCCAAAGGGCAAGGTCTTGAAAGATCATGGACAGCCCTCTTTTATGTGGCTCTAACATGTTTGCTGACGAACTTACTTCATAATTGTCTATCTGTATTTTTCCCCCATCAGGTCTTTCTAAACCTGCTATGAGTCTTAAAAGGGTGGTTTTACCACATCCTGAAGGACCTACAATTGCTAAAATCCCGTTTAACGGAATCTCCAGCGTTATCCCCTGTAGAGCTGCAATTTTCCCATATTTTTTTGAAAGATTATCTATTACTATCATTTAATTCCTTATAAACTTTTTCTTAAATAGCAGAAATAATCCTAAGAACACCAAGATTATTGCAATCAATATGAGGCAAGAGGCAGCAACCAACTGATCAGCACCGTAATGCATCAGGTTGTATATTTTGATAGTAATAGTTTCTTTCCCTGGGGGAATAACCAGGAGAGTAGTCCCCAATTCTCCCAGCGAAAGAATAAAGGCAATAAAGAATCCTACCATCAGGCTGGGCATTGAAAGTGGTATAACGATTTTTCTCGCTACCCGAGTCCAACTCCCTGTGCTTAAAAAACCTACCTCTTCCAGGTTAGGGCTAATCTGCTTTATGCCTGCGGAGGTTGCCCTTATGGTAAAGGGAATGGAATGGGCTATGTATCCTAAGATGATGATCAAGGGGCATCCATACACAAAGTCTACTACAGGTCTATTCCACACCTTTATAAGCCCAATCCCTAAGGTGGTGGCGGGAATGGCAAAAGGTATGAGAGACGCCAGTTCCAGTGCAGTTATTGCCTTACTTTTAGTTCTCTCCATAACATAGGATATCAAGAGGGCTAAAAAGAGGGTAAATAATCCGCCTAAGGCTGCCAGTAAAAGGCTATAACAAATCTGGTCTATGGATGTATTGAGTATCCTGATATAATTTGAAATCGATCCGGCTGTGCTAAAAAGTACAACCAAAGGGATGAGTACTGAAAGGCTTAATACTGCAAGGCAGACTATCAAAGACAATGCGTTGAGTCTTCCCAAAGAATAGGTTGCTCCTATTCCTGTACCTCCTCCAATATTTACATAAGAGCGTCTCCCCATATGCCATTTTTGCAGCAAAACTAAGATGAGCGTAACGGCTATCAATGGGAAAGATAACAGGGTTGCTGTCTTCTCGTTATAAAATGCACTGAACTGGATAAAGATTTCTACGGGGTACACATTTACCCTGAGTATATCGGGCACACCGAAATCGATTATCGAAAAAATAAATACGAATATTGCTCCCGAAAAAATATGGGGTGCTACAAGGGGAAGGGTAATTCGTCTAAGGGTGTACCGTACCCCATGACAGAGAAGTGAGGCTTCTTCCAAATTCTTATCGATGGATTGCAATCCGCTTATAGTCATGAGTGTTACAAAAGGAAAATAAGCCAGAGTCAGGACAAATATCGCCCCCCCCAAACTATGAATATCCAGAGAGAAGAGATGTTGAACATAACTATTCATGTGAGTCCACACGATGGCATGAATATATGGCGGTATCAAAATGGGAATGAGGTAAACTATCCCTAAGAGTTTTTTTCCAATCAGATCTGTTCTTGAAATAAGAAAGGCGAGAGGTACCCCTATCAATAGGGAAAGACAGGTGGTCCCAGCTGCTAATCCAAGGCTATTTTTGGTTAGAGCAAGGTATCTCTCTTCAACAAGGAGCCCCAAAAGAGGTTGAACATCGTGTGTTAGAAATGGGGCGATAATCATGAAGATAATGGGTAGCAAGACAATTAAAAAAAGCAGAATAATACTGGGATATAAAGACCGTGGTAGCTTCATGCATATCTATCGGATAAAGAGATTCTGGCAAAAAAGGGTGGCTTTTTCTAAGTTATTTGCAACCTCATAATAGTCAACCTGCATGGATTTAATAGATGAAAAAGCCGGTACATGAGGTGGTTTCTCAACGGTATCCCTCACCGGCATGTTTGCAGATTCACTAAAAGCCAGTTTCTTCTCTACCTCTCTACTTAAAAGGTAGTCAATCAGTATTTTGCCTTCCTCCGGATGGGGGCAGCCTTTTATCAGGGCTACGGTATTGGGAATAAGGAGGGTTCCGATTCCATCACGGTCAGGGTATATAATTCTCACTGATTTACCAGACTGGATGGCTACATTCGCATCATCCGTATCAGTAAAGGCGATGGGGATTTTCCCTTCCACGACCAGGTCTCTTGAAACAGAATTGCCGTTAACAATGAGTACATCATTGGCCTTCAAGGCTTTTAGATAGGCTTCTGTTTTTTCTTGACCTGGCACTATGTAGAGAGCAGCAACATGGGTGGCTATAGTACCTAACAATGGATAGCCCAAGGCTACCTTACCCTTCCATTTTGGATCCGTTAAATCAAATATGGACTTTGGCAACTCTGTTTCTTTCAGCATGGTCGTATTGTAAATTAAGATTCTTGCCCTGGTGGCAAAGCCCGTCCAATAATTTTCTCTATCCTTGAATTGAGGGGGTATATCATCTGCTGAAGGAGATTTGTATGGGGCAAGAAGACCCTTATTCTTCAGGTACATGGTTCGTATAATCTCGCTGTTCCAAAAAACATCACACTTGGGCCGGTCCTTTTCGGCTAGTAGCCGGTTGACGAGGCCTGTTGTTTTTTGAGCCTCCACATCATATACCGCTTTAACCTTGATCCCCTTTTCTTTTTCAAAGTCTTTGAGGATAGGTTCTGAAAATACCTGGTCGACAGAGGTGTATACCACGACTTCTCTCATGTCCGCTTTGGAACAGCTAATACATATAACTAAGATTATTAGAATAATATAGCTTCTCACCTTTTCTCCTTGACCTTTCCTAAAACTCCAGCATCAGCCCACCGACAGACTCAAACAAAGGCCTGTTCTCTTCGGCCGCCAGAAAACTTCTCCCCGCTGCAAAATATACCTTAGCATGCTCCCAAAATGCATACTTGAAACCCAGTCTGAAGTTGAGTTCGTTTCTTTTGTCTGCATGAGCAAAGTTTAGTGCATAGATCTCTGACACGAGTTGAAGATTTTCCGTCAATGAATGCATTATGTCAATTCCATATCGCCACTTCTTCTCTACAAACGCGCTATCAGTAAAACATTTAACCTGCGTAATGGCCAGGGTCTTACCGAAATGCTTTTGCATAGCGAGAGCAGCAGCCCACTCTTTTTCTGACAATTCGAGGTGATTATTTTCTTCATCAGTCGGTACCTCGAACTGAAAGCTTGTAGCTACGGCTGGCCATAATTTCCCTTCCTCCATGGCGAGAAATTTCGGCTGTATTACTAGGCTATCAAGACCCTTTGTTGTATGACCCCCTGCCTCTTCAATAATATAGGTTCCTTCAACGCCCAATTCAAGCCTGGGAAGAAGACCATAAATGACTTCAAAGGTGGGCACCTTGTAACTCTTCTCGTGCTCCATCTCTTTGTACGTATACGTAAGCCAGAACTCCCAATGCCTGTAGGGCACTACATCCGCATCTCCAAGAGCCAGGGGGGGAGCAGCTGCTACCCTTTTTGCCGAAAAAGCAATGAGAAAAAGCAGAAGAAAGAAAGCAACTCTTTTCATAATCAAGGACCAAAAAATAAACCTTCCCCCTTTTTTCTTTGGTCCCTTTTTCATCTGTACGAATAGAGAAATGAAGTTATTATGCTATTCTCCTGTGGAAATATATGTTTGATAGCAGGCAATCACACTGCTCCAGGCCACTTCTCCCCTCACATAGGCCTCATACTTTCCTATTACATCATCCCACTCTGAGCATTCCGAAACGGTGAGGGTGAATGTTGCCGTTACAGTGGTATCTGTATTCATCGTTACTTGACACGCCCCTGAACCAGAACATCCTCCTGACCAGCCAGCAAAGGTTGAACCTGTATCCGGTGTCGCTGTTAGCGTTACCACAGTGCCCTGATTGTATATCTCTGTGCAATCAGTACCACAATCGATACCTGCTTGGTTGCTTGTTACTGTGCCACTCCCTGTACCTGTTTTGTTTACTGTAAGGGTATACCCAGTTCCAGTGCCACTTCCAGTGAGAGCAGTTCTATTGCCAAGAGCATCATAGGTATAGGTAACTGTAGTTCCGTCTTCGAAAGTAATTTTTGTAAGATGGTTGAGTTTATCGTATTCATAGGTATGGGTGACCTTAGGAACGCTTTGGAGTATAAGAAAATCAGCATCGCTATCATCAGATGCAACCTGACCTATGGTGTCAGTTACGGTTACACGGATGCGCGCCTTTGCTATATAAAGGCTTGTTGGGATATTCCAGTCGAAGGATTGGACTGTGCCAGCCAAACCAGTAGCAATTACAACGGGGAAAGTCAATCCTCCATCGGTTGATAATTTTATATCTTGAGAAACAATACCCTGTGATGCTGTTGAGCTCCATGTTATTTTATTCACAGTGCCTGATTCAATAATCTCGCCACCGTTGGGGACATTTACTATTGCTTCTGGACAATAGTTGTTGTTCTTCTGGTATTTTAGTGTATAGTTTCCCGTTGCATCGTTACCATAGTCATAAACGACGATGGTATAGGTGCCTCCTGTGGTAAGAGACTTATCAGTTGAGGTATAGTTTCCAGAAGAAGAGTAATTAGAAGCTACCTTTGTCCCCGTGGAATCATAAAGCTCCAAAGATGGATTCATACTGCCAGAAGTGACAGCAACTCTGATCGTTGCCGTATCCCCTGCAGTCGCCGTGAAATAATAGAAATCTATCTCTCCTGCTGCGCTTATGGAGCCGGATGTAGTTTGACCACAGGGAATCGCAGTCGCATTGGAGGCCGTGGTTAAGTTCATATATGTAATATTATAATTGCCAATTCCATTATAATCATAGTCATAAACGACGATGGTATAGGTGCCTCCTGTGGTAAGAGACTTATCAATTGAGGCATAGTTTCCAGAAGAAGAGTAATTAGAAGCTACCTTTGTCCCCGTGGAATCATAAAGCTCTATATAGGGGTTCATAGTGCCTGATGTCCTGACAACTTTGATTGTTGCTCCATCCCCGGCTGTTGCAGTAAATTTGTAAAAGTCTACTTCACCGATAACATCCAAAGATCTTGAGATGGTCTGTCCTGAGGTTAAAGCTGTGGCATTGCAGGCTGTGCGCAAATTCAGATATGTGAGATTATAATCCCCTGTCTCATCGTTACCATAGTCATAAACGACGATGGTATAGGTGCCTCCTGTGGTAAGAGACTTATCAATTGAGGTATAGTTTCCAGAAGAAGAGTAATTAGAAGCTACCTTTGTCCCCGTGGAATCATAAAGCTCCAAAGATGGATTCATACTGCCAGAAGTGACAGCAACTCTGATCGTTGCCGTATCCCCTGCAGTCGCCGTGAAGGTGTAATTATCCTTTTCGCCAACGGTGCTGATAGAACCTGTCATAGTTTGTCCGCAGGGGATAGGGGTCTGAGCAAGGGTAGTTGAAGAGAATAACAATGTCGCCAAGAAAGAAAGACAAAAAGCTGTGCACCATAATTTAAAAGATCTCATTATCATTTCTCACCCCCACGCCTAACACTTCTTTGCCTTGGCACTTCTCCTATTGGCCACCACTCTTTGTCAAGGGCAAAGATCTGACCCCCTTCTTTGTTCTCGTCATAAAATTTATTTTTTCAATAATGGCTCTTCAGACCAGTCTCTAATATATTCCATTTCTCGGTCTATTAAAGAATCGAGTATCATATCTGCAACCCAATTAGCTCCAGCACCTGAGGCAATACCAATACCGATAGACCAGCCCATACCAAGATCACTCCAGGAAGACAACAAATACCCACTAATAAAACCTCCGATAAAAACTATTGTTCGGACAGTTCTCCTAAAACTTCTATAACATTGAATTGGATCATGAGATTGAAACCCTAACGGATCAATCAAATTAATTGGATTATTTGCGACATAAGTATACAAATTATAGCCACCGAATAACCCAATCGGGTCTTTGTTTATAAACCTCCCTACCTCCAGGTCATAATACCTCGCCCTCATATACAGAAGCCCGTTCCCTTCATCCATCACCCCAAACCTCCCGACATATTTGAAGGGATTGTTAATAGTTTCTGCCTGATTCATTACTTTCCCAAAAGCATCGTAGGCATATTTATTGACGATAGTTCCTGACGAATCGGTCATAGCAATCGTACTTCCTATGCCGTCAGAGTGGTAATAATATGCCTGGTATGTCTGTCCAGAAGGGACTATTTTCGAGATAAGGCCCAAGCCATAAACATAGTACGCGGTTATGGTACCGTTTGAATCGGTTTCTGCCAAAATTCGCGATAAGGCGGTATTGGGGTCAACCACATACTTTGTTTCGACAGAGTTCTCTACTTTGCCATTCCTGTTGCCAATGGCATCGTATTTGAAACTGTACGTCTTGCCGCCAGCTACCACCTGTGTGAGCATATTGTTGAAATCCCATGAATAGTTTGTGACACTACTGCCCGCAGTCTTCTTTGTTAAATTTCCATTATTGTCATAGTTGAAGTTCGTGTTCCCTGTACTAAGAAGGCGATTGTCAGGATTGTATGAGTAGCTGACGTTCTGCCATGAAGGGATTGCATTAAGCGGTTGATACGAGGAAATTGCTGCCCTGTTTCCCAATGCATCGAGAGTATAATCAAGAATGGCATTGACTGTAGCATCTGCGTTGTAATCCAGAATTGACTTGAGTCCGTTCGCATCATCGTATTGCTGGAGGATAATAGAGCCACTCGGATAAGTGGTTCTTATGAGATTGCCGGCAGCATCATACTCGTATGTTGTGGGGTTATTAAGCCAATCTTTGACCTCTATTAAACGGTTGGTTCTGTCATATTCATAGTTCACAACCTTGTTGCCCGGATAGGTGATTGAAGTCAGGTTGCCCACACCATCGTAGCTATACTGGATAACGAATCCGTTCAAGTCCTGATATCGCGTCAGGTGATTGTTAGCGTCATGCTGGTAGTTCATTTCACGACCATCTTTGGCTCTCACCTTTCCCAGTGAACAGCAGTCATATTCGTAGGTCACATTGCCATCAGGGTAGGATGCCTTTGTGACCCTGCTCAATTCATCATAATCAAATCGTATGATATTACCATTGGCGTCGGTGCGTGAGATAACACGTCCTGAGCTATCGTAACTGAAATGCGTGGTATAACCACCTGGATCAATCTGGGAAAGGAGACTACCGCATGAGTCATAAGTAAAAGTGTATGAACCACCTCCAGGGAGTCCAATGCTTATGAGTTTACCCTGTGTGTCATAGGTTAAAATTACCTGATTAGATAAGGAATCAATGACCTTTATCAGGTTGCTATTACTGTCATATTGGTACTCTGCATGTCGGTCAAGCGGGGCGGTGATGGAAAGCAGGTTATCATTTGAATCATATGTCATGGAAACAGCATTCCCAAGAGGATCAGTAATTTTAGTTACATTGCTACGAGATGGGTCGTAGGACATCAACCATTTATTTCCTTTAGGATCGGTTATCGAGGTTCGGTTACCATAATTATCGTATGCATATGAAATAACACTACCGTCAGCATTTGTTATACTGCCCGTGAATCCGGTGATCCCTGTTGCAGCATATTTCCTTGAATGACTATTGCTATCGGTAATAGTTACCACCAGTGCATTCACATCTATGGAAAAATTACTTTGATTTCCAAGAGGGTCAATGATGGTTTTTGGAATATATAGATTAGCGTTAACAGAATCTTGTTGGTAAATCACCTGTGTTGTCCCTGATGGTGTGGTTACAGAATCAATATAGTTCTTTGCATCGTAATGGAAGGTAGTCTGGTATCCGGCCATATCTGTTCTCGATGAGAGATTACCATTGCTGTCGTAAGCAAATGTAACAGAACGACCATCTGGTAAGTTAATCTTCGTGCATAAACCTGTTTCATATTCAAAAGTGATTTCTTTCTTGGAAGAATCAGCACAATAAACAGCAATCTTTGTAATACCATTTTCTCCCCAGGTTAAATCTGCCCGATTTCCATTCTTATCCACAATGGCGCTCAGATTCCTGTTTGTATTAAAGTAATATGTCTCTTTTGTTCTTTTTATCAGAAGGGTATATGTCCCATCTGTATTTTTCTTCAATTGGTCAAATACCCCCACCGGAGGTGTATAGGTACCATCGCCCTTGCTGGTAAAGACATCTACTTTTCCACTGCCTCTTTTCAATGAAACAGTATTATTTGGATTTTCAACGAGAGAAACTTCATATTCAAAATGCCAGCCATTTCCAAACATTCCCGATGTGGAATCATCAGAATTGTACGTACGCTTTAGCACGACATTAATTCCGATACCCCGCCAAATGTCATCCACATTTTCTATTACCAAGTTAAGCGAGCTGGTATTCACCCACATATAAAGCGGATCGCAGACACTTAGCTGATTATCATACTCAGTATTTAGGTTATCCTCGTTTCCACCTTTATTATCAGGACGAGTCCCAGTAGGGTGATGACCTCCCCAGATGTTCATCATTTCTTTTGTATTGAGCAAAGCAACATCTTTTATGCTTTTAACTTTTTGATTGAAACAGAGTCCATATCCTGTCCACATATTTTTCAATTGGTCATAAGTTAAAACCCTTACCTTTTCTGGCTGAGAGGTTGGATCAAATATCTTTACTCCATTCTTTTCCATGCCCTGAAAAACTACATAATGACCTGGATGGAAATGGAGGATAGCAGGAGGGGTAATATTCTCTAAACTTCTGCTTTTCACCATTATCCCAAAACTATCAATTCCATGTGCAGAGGCCACTTTTTTTAGGGCTTTTAAGGAACTTCGTGCATCAAGATCTTTAAAATTATTTTTGAAAACATCTTCTTTGGGTGCAATACCGAGGAGATTGAAGGCAACCTTCAGAGATTCCTTCCCGCAGTTATCATCTATTTTCCCATACCTTTTCTTCTCTGCCCTTAAAAAGAAAGTATCTTTAAGTCCGTTGTTTGCTGCCTTAAAGAGATCCCACTCCTTGGTCTCCCGCATGACACGCTGATATATCTCCATGGCCTGATCGAAATTCCCCATTCTGTTATGAACAGCAGCAATCTCAGTCTGCAACACCTCTGCCATTCTTCCTTCTGCCTGCTCCAAACCTCCTTGATAGATATCCAGGGCTTCCTCAAGGCGGTCAAACGATTCCAGATATTCGCCCAGGTATATATAGGCTTGTGCAGCATGTTCACCATTGTGATGTTCACTGAGATAATCTTCGAATGCCAGCACAGCTTCTTCCCATCTGCTCTGCGACCAGAGAGATTGAGCATGATAATAAGATGCCTCTTCGCCTGGGACCTCGCATCTGCCTTTTCCATGCAGCACTGTTAGTAAAGAAATAAAGAGGCAGGATAGAAGTATTTGTTTTAAAGTTATTTGATACGACTTTGACTGTGCCATATCGGTCTCCTTTTAAAGGATATTTTTCTATATTATCGAAGTTGAACTTTCAAGTTTTTGACACATATCTGTCCAACTGGATTTATAAGATTCACTGTGAGTATATGCATACCAGTCGCATACTTTTCTACATTCAATACGGTTTGGTACGGCAGCTGAATGCTGGGATCTTCTGTCATAAATTGGTAATCCAGGAAAAGGTAGATTTCATACTGTTTTGGAGCAAGAAGTATTTTCCATTTTGCAGGCACATCTACTTTGATCGGTATTTTTTTCGCAAAAGGAGGAATCGCTTCTTCGAAATATTCTGCCTGTGGGAAAGTTACTTCGACAGGGAATGCCTTGATTGAGGGAACGTCTGCATTGTAAAGGGGAGAAGTGAGTATGGACTTTTTTTGTTTTGGTGGTATAGAGGTTTTGGATATTGGGACATTCCGCGTCTGTTGATACTGAAGATATGTATAGTTTTTATTTCCCGTCGTTATGATCGTATTTTCTGGCAGGGTGAAATAGGAAGTTCTGATCCGATACTGGGGATGTTCAAGAACAGAAATGATTTTATCCTCATCCATTCCATCCCAGGATTCTCTGTGTAACCCTTTATCTCTGGGCTCCCAATTAACGAGGATGGCTAATAACGGCCCATTAACAATGCCTGCCTTGATGCATACTCTTCCCTTTTCGGGCAAAAAATATTCCAGTTGCTTTTGCTCCGGCAGGACTTTTATTTGTTCAATTTCATGGTTAATCCCACCAGCAAGATCTGTGGGGTTATAACCGATCCTTTCTTTTCCTTGTACAGTTTCTATGGTGAAAAAATATGCTTCGTCCGGTACAATTTTCCCGCTTTGATCCCTCCCATCCCAAGGGAGAACGTGCTCACCTTTCTCCATTATATTGCTATCCCAAATGGTAGCAATAAGTCCCTGGTCGAAATCAAACAGTTTGAGCGTAATTTTGGCTTTTTTAGAAAGCCTGAAGTGAATGCCCACTTTCTCCCCTAATGAGGGGTTAAAAATCTCCCTGTCAATTGAGACCTCTGAAATTGCAAGTGAAGGCTCTTGCCCCACCTCTGCAGAATAAAGTTTCGGAGGCAAAAAAACAGCCCCCCCTATAACAAAAGGAATCAACACTTCTGTAAAACGTTGAATAACCCTTACCATTAATGAAACATCATTTCCTGGCATTCAATGCTCTATAAAGGGTATCGAGAATTAATTCGCCATTCTTCACACCGCCAGCACTAACCGATATCGGAAGAGCAATGCAATTTATCGTGCTGTAAGTATATACCTGTTTGTCAGCCAATATTCTTTATTTGTTATGCACGGTTTGTTTGAGCATTATATCTGTTCAATGTAAATTTGCAAGTAAGTCAGTTGGTCGTGTCAGTTGGTCGTAAGTCTGTGTATAAGACATATAGTGCATCACAGATTATTATAATGGGTAAACAGGAAAGAATTTTTATAGTTACTCAAGCCTGTGAAAATTATAACAACAGAAAGTTGTTGAGTTTCTCCAAGAGTTCCTTTGAAGGCTTACTCTCACACCTCTCCCACTTTCCCAGGGTAGTAGGATCAATCCCTAAACGCTTTGCTAACTCCTTTTGAGTGAGGCCAAGACTCCAGCGATAACTTTTTATCTTTTCTCCTAAGGTCTTTTTTACTATAGTATCAGCAGGATTATAACCGAGGAATGCAATAATCTTTGGGATAAATGGTAGAAAAGGGGTTGTGTTGTTATTCTCCCAGTTATAAATAGTTACCTCATCAGCCCCGATTATCTGAGCAACCTCCTTCTGGAAGAGTTTTAGGTCAAGCCTTCTCTTCCTCAGGTGATCTGCTAATGTTTTCAATGACTTGGGATAGGAAAATGGAAGGGGCCTTTGGGTTTTTAAAGTCACCTTGCAGAATGGCAACGCAGGAATGCCCGTGCGGATTCTATGCTGACCGTCACCGGGAGTGCACCTGTACCCTTCCCCAGGTCCAGAGGTACCGTGCAAAAGTTTCCGGTCCTCTGCTTGACCGGATCGATATCCAGATTGAAGTCCCGGCTATCAGGTTCCAGGAGATGGCAAGTGAGAACCCGGGAGAGCAGTCTGCTGATATACGGAAAAGGGTGAACCAGGCGAGAAAGATTCAGCAGGAGCGCTTCCAGGGAAAGAAGATCCACTCCAATGCCCAGATGACCTCCAAAAACCTGAAGAAGTATTGCCAGATCGATGATACATCAAAAAGACTGCTTGAAACCGCCATTGATAAGCTGGGATTGTCAGCCCGGGCCTATACCAGGATATTGAAGGTAGCAAGGACCATTGCTGACCTGGAAGGGTCAGAGGCTATTCTCACCCCCCACATCTCAGAGGCCATTCAGTACCGGAGTCTGGATAGGAGGCTGATGTAGGGCGATCTTATAATTCAAGACCTGACCCTTCCCCAGTACTTAAGGCGATCTTATAATTCAAGACCTGACCCTTCCCCAGTTTCCGCTCCTTCACCCGATCATCCCTGGCACAAATGTAATCGGCAATTCTTTTACAGCATGCGGGGACAGCGCAAAAAGTCCATGGAGGTTGCAACGTCATAACCGGACATTTCTACTTTGCCGAAAACCGGACATTTCTACTTTGCCTTGACATTTTCCCCTTCTCCATGATTCCATGAATATCCAGTCTCTCTCTGTAGAGAGAAGCTGGGTTCTCTTTCATTGTAGAGGATGGGGAGAATTTGTGAAGTCAGAGAGGATGAAAAGGGATTTTAAGGTAGTAGTAGATAGGGATGACAGCCTAAATTATGAGGTGCGTCATCCCGTTTTGGAAGCGCTCCGCATTCCTCTCATAACTATTTTGAATCAGTTACCAACGAGAGCAGCTAAAGCCATCTTTACTGCCTTTGATAGCAAAAATGGAAACACATGGAGGGTGCAACGGTGGGCCACCACTTACAAGGCCCTTGAGATCATGTACACCTTTAAAACACGTGAAGCGAGGGGTGAAACGAATATACCGGAGCGGTTCTGGCAGAACCTCTTAAATAACGGCATTTCTTTGCGGAACCGCCTGAAGCTGACCATCCGGGAAGTTACAAAGGCTATTAAAGATGCCGCACAAGAGAGAGAAATAGTCCACGTATTAAGCCTGGGGAGTGGGAGTTCCAGGGCCATCATTGAGACCCTTGCTCAACTGAATGGACAGATTCCTATAAAGGCCAAATTGATTGACCGGAGCAGAGGTGCACTCAGGTTCAGTCAGAAGCTGGCAGCTGATCATGGTTTTGCTTTTAATATGGAGTGGCACAGGGACGATGTGGAAAAGCTATCCCGGTATTGTGGAGATCACTTTTGCCCAGAGGTGGTTGAGATGGTGGGGCTGCTTGATTACTATCCTAAGGAAGATTCTATTAGCTTGATGAAGAGGATTCACGAAATGCTTGTAAATGGTGGCTGGTTAATTACATGTAATGTTATCCCTAATCTTGAAAAGCCCTTTATCGCCAAGGGCATTGGCTGGCCCATGATCTACAAGACACCTGGGGAGCTAAGAGAGATTATGATGACGGGAGGGTTCTCTGCTCAGAATGTGAAATTGATCTGTGAACCCCTCAAGGTGCACTGTTTAAGTATCTGTCAGAAGATTCTGAGTGCTTAGTAATATGCCTGGGGATGCCGGAAAGGGAGATTAAAAAGTCAGTGATTAAAAAGTCAGTCAAACGGGGGAAAAGGGTCAAACGGGGGAAAAGGGTCAAGTCTTGAAATATCAGATTTGAGCTTCAAAACGGGGGAAAAGGGTCAAGTCTTGAAATATCAGATTTGAGCTTCACGCCCGCCGATTCGGCATGCGGAATATTGTTCAAGGTACAGGCGCAGCGCTCAATTTCCTGAAGGTGGTATCACCATCGCAGACCTGGAGGGTGAAGCAGGTATTCCCCCCCCCACATCTCCGAGGCCATTCAGTACCGGAGTCTGGATAGGCGGTTGATGTGAAAGAATTGTGAAGGGTAAAAGGACGGTTTCTTGCCGAGAAGGTAGAGGAGCGTTCATAAAGGAGAGGAAGCTAAAAAAACAGCAAGATTAAAGGCCTGACCTCCAGCCTCCTAACAGCAAATTATTTGTTCTTCTTTTCTCGCTTTGCCTGTCTCTTCTCTTTAGCTGTTTTCTGGGGCGCTTTCTTTTTGTCTTTTCTAACATCGTGTGATTTTGACATACGATTTACCTCCTGCAGACTTACATAACAACAATGAGTTACCCTAAGGATAATGGTTAATTATAACCGGGTTTATCAAAGGAGGCAACATCAGCTTAGACAGAAAAATAAAAAGATTGTTTCATAGGGCAGCAAATATTATTATACCTTCACATAAAAATTTATTGATTTATTGACCACCAGGAAGGTAATTTATAACGTGGTCGCATAAGCCTATAAAAGAAAGGATTTGAAATCAGATGAGCAATGAGCCGAATAAGGTCATTTACTCCATGATCGGGGTGAGCAAGTATTATGACAAGAAGCCGGTCTTGAAAGATATCTATCTCTCCTATTTCTATGGAGCAAAGATCGGTGTCATCGGTCTCAACGGGTCGGGGAAAAGCTCCCTGCTCCGTATCCTCGCCGGAGTGGATAGCGAGTTCAATGGGGAGACGGTTCTTGCTCCCGGCCACACCGTAGGCTTCCTTGAGCAGGAGCCGGCACTGGACAACAGCAAGACCGTGCGGGAGATTGTGGAAGAAGGGGTGCAGGAGATCGTAAATGCCCTTAATGAATATAACCGTATCAATGAAAAATTCGCTGAGCCGATGTCGGATGATGAGATGAGCAAGCTTATCGAGCGTCAGGGAAACGTGCAGGAGAGGCTGGATGCGCTGAATGCATGGGACTTGGATTCACGTCTGGAGATGGCCATGGATGCCCTGCGCTGTCCACCGGGAGATACACCGGTCAAGGTCATCTCAGGAGGGGAAAGGCGGCGGGTGGCCCTTTGCAGGCTCCTCCTGCAGAAGCCGGACATCCTGCTCCTGGACGAGCCTACCAACCACCTCGATGCCGAGACCGTGGCCTGGCTGGAGCACCATCTGCAAGGATATCCAGGCACCATCATCGCCGTGACCCATGACCGCTATTTCCTCGATAATGTCGCCGGATGGATCCTGGAACTTGACCGGGGACAGGGGATTCCATGGAAGGGTAATTACTCCTCCTGGCTGGAGCAGAAACAAAACCGCCTCCGGCAGGAAGAAAAGTCCGAGAGCGAACGGCAGAAAACCCTGCAGCGCGAGCTTGAGTGGATACGGATGTCTCCCAAGGCACGCCATGCAAAAGCGAAGGCGCGCATCAATTCGTATGAGGCACTCCTCAGTCAGGAGAGCGAAAAGAGGTCAAAAGACCTGGAAATCTATATTCCGCCCGGACCTCGTCTGGGCAATGTCGTCATCAAAGCAGACAACGTGAGCAAGGCATACGGCGACAATATTCTTATGGAGGGGATGACCTTCTCCCTTCCTCCGGGCGGAATCATCGGGATCATCGGACCTAACGGGGCAGGAAAGACCACCCTCTTCCGGATGATCACCGGCCAGGAAAGGCTTGATTCAGGCACCTTTAAAACAGGAGAAACCGTAAAGCTCGCATACGTTGACCAGAGCCGCGATGACCTCGATCCGAACAAATCCATCTGGGAGGTCATCACCGGAGGGGATGATGTCATTCAGCTCGGCAAGCGGCAGTTCAACTCACGTGCCTATGTGGCGCGCTTCAATTTCTCCGGGACCGATCAGCAGAAAAAGGTTTCCATGCTGTCCGGGGGAGAAAGAAACCGCGTCCATCTGGCCCGGATGCTGAAGGAAGAAGCCAATGTCCTGCTCCTTGATGAACCTACCAACGATCTGGACGTGAACACCCTACGTGCCCTTGAAGAGGCGTTGGAGAATTTTGCAGGCTGTGCCGTGGTCATCAGCCACGACCGGTGGTTCCTCGATCGTATCGCCACCCATATCCTCGCCTTTGAGGGCGACAGCAAGGTGGTCTGGTTCGATGGGAACTATTCCGAATATGAAGCGGACAGAAAGGCCCATCTCGGCACTGCCGCAGACCAGCCCCACCGCATCAAATACCGGCATTTGACCAGATGATAAGAACCGGAAAGATGTACAAGCTGAGAAAAGCAAAGAAAGGCATGGGGAAAAGCAGGATTCTGATTACCTGTGCAAAGGGGATAGCGCCTTATTTAAAGGGAGAGCTCCTTCAGCTCGGATTCCCCGTGCTGTCTGAAAGCATTGCCGGCATAACGGTTGAGGGGACTATGGATGATACCCTCCGGCTTAATCTCCTGCTCCGCACGGGACATCGCGTGCTCTTTCTCCTCAAGGAATTTGCTGCGCGTGACGCCGATGAACTCTATCGCTCGTTGTCGGAGATAGCATGGGAGGAGTATATAGCCGAGGATGGTTATGTCTGCGTCACCTCCAGCGTGGATAATCCGAGCATCAGGGATTCACGCTATGCCAATGTAAAGTGCAAGGATGCCATTGTGGACAGGATCAATGCACAGTGCGGGCAGCGTCCTGATTCAGGTCCGGATAAGGACAGAGCCGTGGTAAACCTCTACTGGAAGGACGAGGAGTGCTCCGTGTATTTTGATACCTCGGGAGAATCACTCTCCCGGCGCGGGTACAGAAAGATCCCCATGACCGCACCCATGCAGGAGACCCTTGCGGCTGCCGTTATCCGGGCATCCGGATGGAACGGCAGCAGCCATTTCATCAATCCCATGTGCGGCAGCGGAACCCTCGCCATTGAGGCGGCATTCATTGCTCTGAACAGGGCACCGGGTCTTTTGCGAAATAATTATGGTTTCATGCATCTCAAGGGATTTAAGGAATCGCTGTGGAACGAGCTGCATGCACAGGCAAAAAGAGAGGCAAAAAAGGCCCTCGATTGCAGGATTATTGCCACTGATATCAGTAAAGAGGCGCTTGAGGCAGCAAAGAAGAATGCTGCTACTGCCGGGGTGGAGCATCTGATTGAATTCGCCCTCTGTGATTATTCCGAGACCGCAGTTCCTGACGGCGGAGGAATCGTAATACTCAACCCCGAATATGGAGAGAGAATGGGGAAGATCAAGGAGCTTGAGAGTGTGTACAAAGGGATCGGCGATTACTTCAAGCAGAAGTGCAGGGGATATACCGGATATATCTTCACGGGAAATCTTGACCTGGCAAAGAAGGTGGGGTTGAGAGCAAAACGGAAGATGCAGTTTTTCAATGGCGGGATAGAATGCAGGCTCCTTGAGTATGAGTTGTACGAGGGCAGCAGGAAGGATAAAAAAACTGAGATGCTATAAAGTGCTTTCTTCCGCACTTCCGGGCTTCCGCTGCATAAATCAGCCAGCCCGCTTTCTCTGCTGAATTCAAGTGTCAAAAGTCAAGCCTGGTCTCTTACCCCTGCTTCCTGTCTTGTTCATTCCACCACAACCTTCCCACCCACCGCTACATATTCGCCCACTTCACCTGCCGGTGCCAGGGTGAGCTCGAAATAGTACGGGCCGGGAGGGAGGCCGGCAGGAGGCGTGATCGTGAGCTTGTAGGAAGTAACCTGATGGGGCGCGAGGTCTGTGAGCATTTCCGGAGGCTCCATCCAGCGGGTGGGTGCGCTTAAGCCTCCAACCCGCACCTTCACCACCTCAAAGCCCTGGTTCTGCAAGGTCACAGTGACGTGAGCCGACTGGCCCTTCCTGATCGTCTGCACCGGCGGGTCTGCCCATATCTTCAGCGTATTTCTCATTACCGGAACGCCGTCAATCACCGGCGCAAACATGCTCATGATGCTGCTCATTAACAGGTTAGGACCGCACACCTTGTCCCGTGACAGGGGATTCCACTCCCGTGCGAATTCGGTATAGACACCCCCGTTGTTTTGATCGAAACATTTATCCTCCATCACCCTGACGGCCGCGGTGAGCTTCTCCCGGAACCTCTGATAACCGGTGAGGCGGTATGCGACATTGAGGGCCATGAGCGCTGCTACCTGGGTGGAGAGCATCTTTCTGTTATCCGCGGGTGCAAGCTGTTCGGTGAGCTTCGTATAAAAACCCCCGTACTGTGCATCCCAGGCCTTTCCTACGATGAGATCGGCGATCTCCACCACCGTCTTGCCGTAGGGATACGCCTTGGGGGAGACGGGGTCTGTGCTCGGGGCAGGACCGCGGTATGCGTAGACGGCAGGGTAGGGACGACCGGTATAGGCGTGGCTCCCTTTACGGGGTCCCCAGACAGAGGGCCCGACATTGTGGTAATGGAAGTACAGGGTCAGAGCAAGGGAGGCAAGCTGGGAAATCTCCTTTTCCTTTTCGAGGGGCTTCCAGTCTCCGGTGAAGGCGGTGTAAAAGCCTCCGTTCACCTTGTCTGCGGCCTTTTCCAGGATCAGATCGGCAAACGCCTCGGCTCTGCGCTTGAACGCCTCAGCCCTGACAGCATAGGGTGAGTCAATGCCGTCTTTCCAGGCGCCGCCCAGGTGCTGGAGCATACCGGCCTGGGTGGTGAGGTCCTTGGTATCAACTGCTTTTGACCAGTCCTCGCGGTAAAGGGAGAAGAAACCACCATGTTTTTGATCCCAGGCGCGCTCTAAGGTGAGATCCAGGTAGTCCAGGGCTTTGAGCAGGTACCCGTCATTCTTGGTAACTTCATAGATGTGCATGAGTAAGCCGAATATGGCTTCAGCCTCGGAAAGGCTCTTGTTCCGGTCAATGATCTTCCAGTCCTTATCGGCCTTGAGAAAATAGCCGCCGTGTTTCTTGTCTTCAAACCATTCTATCACTTGGTTGACAGCCCTTTCGGCATCCTCAATAGTTTCCGGGTCATGGCTGATCATGGCTCCGATAACGTTGGTTCGGGCTGCGGTGAACTGGTCATCCACGTGCTTTTCCGGGTTGAGCACCTTCGAGAAGTCTTCCGAGACAACGTGAAAGAGCCCTCCTTTTCCCTTGTCTTCAAAGTATTGGTCAAAGAAACTCATAGGCTACCTCCCTC
>JAPLJA010000310.1 GCA_026388815.1 Pseudomonadota bacterium | reverse complement strand
GCATTACAATGAATAGTGATGTAACTGTGACCGCAAGCTTCACCCGCGCTCCTACCCTGGTCGCCACCCCAACCTACAAAAACTTCGGGACTATAAAGATCGGGAAAAAGGCCACGGCCACTTTTACGGTCAAGAATACCACAACGAAAGGCGTTGCTAATCTTACAATTGGAACCATTTCAATAGGCGGAACAGACGCGGGGCAGTTTAAACTTGTGGAAGGTAAGGACGGCTGTTCTGGACAGACCATTGAACCAAGCAAGAGCTGCACCTTTCAGGTTTCTTTCGTGCCCACTTCAGCATATACCAAGTTAGCAACGATTATTATACCCTCAGATGACCCCGATACACCGGAGATTATACAACTCACGGGTGTAGGAAAATAGTGGCACATCAATGCGGTGCTCTACTGTATTTAATGTATTTAATGTGTATTTAATGGGACGGTTCTATTTATGCCTTTTCGTTAATATTCATCAACAAAATAAATAGTTAGAAATGAAAGGGGTCCCTCATGAATAAAGTTTTGCTCGTTCTAGTTGTGAGTCTCGCGCTCTCCGGTTGCGTAAGCACACAAGTTATTCCAACATCATCCGCACAGGTTCAGCCGCTGTCAGCTACGCAAGACGTCTATGTATTCTTGCATGAATCGGACGTTAAGGTTCCGTTTACTGTCGTCGGTACCATCCATCACTTTGATCTCGGAAAGTATCAGCGGTTGGATTTAAACTCTGTGATTCCCGTTGTGAAGGACAAGGCTAGGTCACTTGGTGCTAATGGCGTTATCATCGACAAGCAAGAACCAGTTATCTCAGGGATCTTTAGTAGAGGGATTGAAGTCAGCGCAAGGGCCATTAAGTTCTAACCCGCTCATCAACCTGACGTTCAAAAGTTGCGCTTTTGTCCGCCGGTTATCCCGGACGTTCAACCAATCATCCTTGTTCGGCATGACTAAACTGGAGTTTTGTGGTGAAATGGGGAAAAAGTGTAAATTTTGAAGAATGAAGAGTTAAAAGTTAAGAATTAAGAATGATGAAGGAAGAATTAAGAATTATTTTTTTGTTTTGATGTAAGTAGAATTGAGGACAAGATCTTGATTAATTGGTCTGTTTCGTCACGGAGATCCTTGAGCCGAGTGACAGAAATTAATTTCGCATCTTGGATAAGACGGAGCCAGTAAGCGGCCTCACGAGCCTCCTTATAAGCAATAGACATTTTAGCAATGAAATCTGCTTTGCTCTGTCCACCTTGAGCCTCATGGATATTCGCCCCAACTGAAGTACCAGCCCGCAGCAATTGATTACCAAGTATCCTCCCCATACTATCCTTTTCCAAAACTCGATACAGTTCTATAATTCGAAGCGAATAAGCAACGCTCCGTTCCACAATATCCAATTTATTAACTCTTATTTCTTTATCTTCCATTCTTAACTCTTCACTCTTAATTCTTAATTCAATTATCCTTCCCCGAACGACATCTTCAGCTCATATACTCCACCTTCTAATCTCTTTTCAAGGACAAACCCCTGCTTCTCAAATAAGTGGAGCATAGGCTGGTTATCCGCCAGCACTTCCGCAGTAAAACCGAGTAGACCGCTCCGCTTCGCCAGGTAGGTCAGGTGCGACAGCAATTCCGTACCGACTCCTTTCTTCTGATATTCATCCTGGACGACGATTGCCACTTCAGCTGCATGGGTGCCTTCCTGGATGCCATACTGACAGATGCCGATAACCATTTCCTTT
>JAPLJA010000204.1 GCA_026388815.1 Pseudomonadota bacterium | reverse complement strand
GCTGGCCCAGGGCCATCCAGTACAAACTGAATGTGTATGATTTTAAAACTGATGCGTTCAGCCAGGAGCAAAAGAGTTTTGAACTCAAAGGGAAACCGTACCGGATTGTTCCCCATGCGGTTGGCGTAGCTGAAATTCTCTGGGCAATATGCCCCAGGGAGAGGATCGTTGCTTATAATGAATTTTCGGCTGATCCCGAATTCAGTTTTATCGCTGATGCGGTAAAAGCAAAGGGGAAGATCTTTAAATCGAAGCAGACCGAACTTATCATCGGTTACCAGCCTGATCTGGTCTTTACCGTCTTTTATTCAGACGCAGCTTTTAAGGAAAAATTGAAACAGGCAAAGATACCATTTTTTGATCTGGGTTATTTTGGAACGATCGATTCGATCAAAGAACAGATCTTACTCATCGGAAGAATTATCGGTGAAGAAGGCAATGCGTCTGCACTGATAAAGATCATGGATGAAAAGATAACGGAACTGAAAAGGAAGATACCAAAAACCGAAAAACCTCTGCGGGTTCTGTACTATGATGAAGGCGGCTACATACCTGGCAGGTCATCGAATTTCAATTCCATATGCGACATCATCGGGGTTATCAATACCGGGGCTGAAAAGGGGATTAAATCCTGGTCCCAGATTGATTATGAAACCTTACTCAAGTGGGACCCGGATATTATCGTTGTTCCCGAGGGGAGTAACCTGAAAGAACAACTTATGACAGCGAAAATCCTCTCCCATGCAAAAGCTGTTCAACAGAAGAAGATCTACTACACACCCGGAGTTTATATGCGGGTTGATTCCCAGTACATGATCCTCAGCGCAAACTTGCTTGCTGGAATTATCTATGAAAAATGATTTTCGTATCCAGAGCAAGGAAGTCAATTTATTCCTGGTATTAAGTGCTTTAATTCTCCTGGGGGGATTTTTTACCATAGCCTATGGTACCTGGGATATTGAGGTACAGAATGTATTCAAGATTCTCCTGAAAAAATTGGGATTGTTCTCAGGAAGCGTAGATGAAGTGGAAACAGCAATCATCTGGGATGGCAGGATGCCTCGTTTTATCGTTGCGTTTCTGGTTGGCTTTTCCCTTGCCGGTGCCGGCGCTATCATGCAAGGGCTCTTTAGGAATCCTATGGCAAGCCCTGGGGTTATGGGAATTGATTCCGGGGCAGCGCTGGGAGCGGTAACCGCTCTTTTTTTAGGGTTAGCAGCGAAATCCATATTTGCGCTCCCACTGTTCGCAATCGTATTTTCTCTCCTTACCCTGATCATGGTTTTTGCCATTGCAACTTCCAGGGGTCATACCTCTATTTCAACCCTCCTGCTCGCTGGTATTGCACTCAGTCTGATCTTTGGTGCCCTGACTTCGTTCGTTATTACCCTGAGTACAAGAGAATTCGATGTAGGGAGGGTAATCGTAACATGGCTCATGGGAGACCTCAACAACCGCTCGTGGGAGCATGTGAACATCGTATTTCCCACGACACTCATAGCCCTGATGGGTACGCTCTATTTTGTCAAGGATTTGAATATCCTTATGATAGACGAAGAGACTGCGGCAAATCTCGGGGTGAACATAAAGCTGGCACGGAATGCACTGCTTTTGTTCTCATCGATCGAGACGGGAGGGGCGATTGCCGTTTCCGGTGTAGTCGGCTTCGTCGGGCTCGTTGCACCCCACATTATGAGAAGCATCATAGGGCCCGACAACAGAAAGCTGATCCCCTTTGCAGGCCTCCTGGGTGCGGTTTTTATTATCTATGCAGACCTCTTTGTCCGGCTCATTGTTAAGGTAGACCTGAAGATCGGCATCCTCACTTCATTAATGGGTGGCCCATTTTTTATCTACCTGCTGATAAAGTACAGGAAGAGATTTGAATACATGTAACACGGGAAAGGCGGAACACGTACCATGAGAACAGACGTTATGCCTGCATCGGAAAAGGGAACCCATTTTGAATACTATTCCGAGAAGATTCAGGCGATCAGGAGCGAAATCAGCAAGGTAGTCATCGGGCAGGAAGATATGGTGAACCTGATGATCTACACCCTTCTCTCCAAGGGACATATCCTCCTCGAGGGAGTGCCGGGTCTGGCAAAGAGCCTTGCGGTGGAAACGTTCGCAAAGGTCATCGGAGGCAACTTTAAGCGGTTCCAGTTTACTCCGGACAAGATGCCCAGCGATATTACCGGCACCATGATTTACAATGACAAGGATAAGAAGTTTGATTACTATTTCGGCCCGGTCTTCTGTAACATCTTCCTTGCAGACGAGATCAATCGAGCATCACCGAAAGTACAGTCAGCGCTCCTCCAGGCAATGCAGGAGAGGGAGGTGACGGTAGAATGTATGAAGTACGTCCTCCCCACCCCGTTCATGGTCCTTGCAACACAGAATCCCATCGAGCAGATCGGTACCTATCCGTTAGCCGAATCTCAGGTCGACCGTTTTATGGTCAAATATGACGTCTGGTATCCAAATAAGGACGAAGAAGCGGAACTGATTTACAGGAAGAACTCCAATTTTGAGGAGTTGAAAGCAAAGATAGAGACCATCGTGACGCTGGAGGATATCCTGAAGTCTCAGGAACTCATCCATGAAAAGGTCAGGGTCTCTCACCACGTCATGGAGTACATACTCAACATCTGCGTTGCAACCAGACCGCCAGAAACATACAAGGATCAGCAATTCAGTACAGAGATGCATGGCTACATCAGGCTGGGGGCATCTCCCCGTGCAACCGAGTTTTTGTTAGCCCTCTCGAAGTCTTACGCATTCTGCCAGGGGAGAGATTTTGTTACCTATGAGGACGTAAATATGTGTGCAGTCCATGTGCTCAGACACCGTATCCTGCTTAACAGCAGCGCTGTTTCAAAGCAGATTACCTCGGACATGATCGTGGGTGAAATTCTCAAGCTGATTAAGCCGTACTGACGGGATGCCATGAAGACAGAGCAGACGCTTCTTTCCAAAAAAGAGCTCCTCGATATATTTGTCCGTCACCGGGTGGACTCCCCTTTCCCCGGAGACTGGGAAAGTATCTTTAAAGGCTCGGGGTATGAATTCTGGACCCTCAGAGAATTGGAACGCACAGACCCCTTTAAAAATATCGACTGGAAGGCAACAGCCAAGACAGGCAAGTACTATGTCAAGGAGTTCCTGGCTGAGAGTTACTTTAACCTGATGGTTCTCTACGACATAAGCAAGTCAGTTTCATTCGGCAGGAAGGAATTACTCCAGGCGAACATAGCGGTGAGTCTTGCCTTTACTGCCATCGTGAATAATAACGGGTGTGGGTTAATCATGTTCGCTGACGATGTGACAACCTACCTCCCGCCGCGGATGGGGAGGGCCCATTTTTTCGAGATCTTGAGAGCCATAACGCAGGCAGAACCTGTACCCTGTCGGGAGACCAATATCAATCGTGCGCTGACAAAACTCATCAATGAGGTTCCGGACAGCCTTACCTTTATCCTGTCGGACTTTATGTACCAGTTTGACATCGGGTATAACTTCCACCGGACACTCCACGGTACCAACAAACATGAGGTGAAAGCCATTCAGGTCATTGAAGAATTCGAGACCGCATTACCTCCTGATTCTCGGGGGATGATAGAACTCTGTGATTATGAAAGTGGTGAAATGATGCTCCTTGATTTAGATAAGTGGATGGCTTATAACGAGGACATGAAACAGAAGTCGGAGAACCTGAAGTTTCGGCTGAACAGGGCAGGCATTGGTTACCTGCCAATGAGACCTGAAGATGATTTCCGCCTCAAAATAAATTCGTTCATGAAGGAAACATCGTATCATTGAGGTTAGACCAAATGAATGGCTCATTCCACGAAACGGTAAAGAGGTATCTGATTGTTTTCTTTCTCTTGCTGTTCCTTTTCGGTATTTCATGTTCTGAGGCGGGAGCTGTGTCCCGTTTTAAAAGTGACGTGAGAGAGAAGAGGGCACCTGCAAACCTGAAATTTGATGAAATCTGGTTTTATGACCAGGACAGGTCAAAGATCATCCCGGATATTGACCTGGACTGGATTACGGTTGTCCTCCGTTCTTACGAAGGTGCAACGAGGAGCGACATCAAAGAACAGGCAAAATCCATCATGGGAAAACACCGTGAACTCATCGACATGTTCTACGATAGCAACCTTGCTGAAGACGCCTGTTTCTTTAAATTGAAGAGTGGGCTGAAGGAAACGGACCTTAAGTCTCTCATCAGCAGGCTGAACAGCGAAAAGGATGTAGATTACACCCAGCCGGTCCTTACGATGCGAGGAAAGACATTCGCTTTCTTCAACGTTATTCACCTGAAATGGAAAACGGTCGTTGACAAGGAACATAAGGAAAGCCTCATGAAACAGATCCACGCTACCTTCGATGAGAAGGAAAGCATCTGCCGGGTGAACGTATTTGAGATGCCGCTGTTCAAGGCCGTAAACCTCCTCGCAGAAGACATCAATGTGGCGGAGGCTGTCCCCTCTATGGTAGAACTGAAACCATCCATCCAGGCACGATTAACCCTGGGTATTCAGGGAGGGGATATCGGCGACAGGATACCCTTCTTACTCTCGATAACCTTTTCTGATATCATCAGCGTTGATCCAAGTTCTCTCGCCAATATTAACCTGAAGCCTGCTGATATTCAGAAAGAACTCTTCGATTTAGAGTTTGACCCCTATGACTATGTGAAGGCTGTTTCCAAGAACCCGATAAAAATCACCGGATGGATGAAATTTTATGCCCCGGGAGAATTTGAGATCCCTCCCGTTACCATAAAGTATACCTGCTCAACCTGTTCCGGAGAACAGGTGAGAACCGTTGAGACTGAAAGTCAGGTTTTCAGGGTTGCTTCCATCATCCCGTCCAAACAGGCGGAAAACAAGTTAATCGTTCCCATGAATACGGTAGATCCCGATTACAATTTGGCCGGGTACCACAAGAAAGCAGTCATGAACCTGGTGGTATCCCTGAGCGCATTTTTCCTCGCTGCCCTCTGCCTTGCCTGGTTTGTGGCAACCGTTTACAGGGCAAAAAAGCAGAGAGAGGGATTGAGGGAGCGGAAGAAGGAAGAGATCCTGGCGGAGACCCTCAGATCATTCCTCCAGAAAGAGACACCACCTCCTCACTGGGCGTATGTAAGGGAGTTGAGTACAATCCTCCGTGAATACCTCGCAGAGAAATATCGGGCATTGCATGATCCCCACGGAGGCAGTGGAGAGGTTTTCTTTACGGTGATACAACAGAACGTACCGGAAACACTGGCCACGTCAATATCCACGGTATTGAAAGAGATTGATGAAGTTATAGCTCTTGAGATGGATACGTATCCAGAGCTTGAGCAGTTTAAAGAGAGGGTCAGGGAGATTATTGACGCCAGGAGAGGGGAGCCAGCGGGAGAGAATCATATTTTCAACCGTATCCAATGAAAGATTTAACCTTACAGTATCCATGGGCATTGCTCCTTTTACTCTGTATCCCGGTCGTACTGTATCTCAAAAGGAGATATGTGAGCAAAACCGGGTTTTCCGGGGTGTCGATTGTCAGCAAGGAGCTCGGCCCTTCAGTAGTAAAAAAGTACTGGGAAGATTGTTTCATCATTCTCTTTCTGGTAGCGTCAATCCTGGCCATCGTGAATATCCAGTATTCGAGCTACTGGCAGAAGAAATACTTTGAATCAAAGTGGATCATGATCGTCCAGGACCTTTCGGGTTCCATGAATCGGTCTGCCGGAGAGAGAGGACAGTTAACCCTGGGGGATGTTGCCCTCACCGGGGTCCAATCTTTTATTGATTTGAGGAGAATGGATGACCTGATCGGAATTGTGGGTTTTTCGAGCTATGCCCAGTTAATTGCCCCGCCCACTTCTGATAAGGAGATTCTTAAGAGCAAGCTCCAGCTCTTGAGCAGGCAGTCGGATTCGATCGCATTCAGGGAGTTTACCATCGGGGGTGCTACGAATGCCTCCTATGCAACCTGGCTGGCCCTCTGCGTCTTTTTCATGTTGCTCCCTGAAGAGAGCCAGCTCTCCCTGGCTGAGATTAATAGCCTCCGCTATTCTCTTGCAGGTGAAACCACGAAAAAAGTGGAGATCCCTGAGAAGCTGAAGAGAATCCATTTCGGACAGGGCATGGCAATCGTCCTCTTCAGCGACGGTAGGATCGAGGCAAATAAAAGCGATGAAGATATCAGGAAGGGCTTACCCAATTTTGCAAACGTTATTCATCTGGTTAAAAAACTGGGTGTTAAGCTGTACCTCATTGCAGTTGCAGAGGATGTGAGCACTGAAGTCACATCTGCGATGGAAGAACGGCAAGGTAGCGATTATGCCGGGAGGATATTCTATATGCCCCGGAGGTATGATGTAGAGAAGATACGAGAGGTGTATAATAAGATTAATGAAATGGAAAAGAATAAATTGTTGATCAAGATCTTTAAGAGAAAGAAAGATACCAGGTGGGTGTTTGCCGTTACTGCAGTGTCTCTCCAGATAGCCTACTGTTTTCTGCAGGCAACACCGTGGCTGAGGAGAGTCTGAGCGATGAAAAGCATTCTGAAATTGATCATACCATTGATCGGTGCGTTTGTTCTGGTATTGTTGGGCGTCAACCGGATCCTGGAGTACCGGCACTACGCGACCCTTGAATCGCAGAACAAGAAGCTGCAGCAGATCAATCAGACTGCAGACGCTCTGGATGACGACGCTGCGGCAATAACCGTTTATAAGAAGGCAGTGCCTCCATACCCCGAGGTCCAGTTGAGAATAATACAGAGACAGTGGTCAATTGCCCTTGAGCTTATTCACCAGGTCCAGCTTGCCCGTCGTAACCTGATCCTGGAAGAGGAAACCCCGGCCCTCATGAAGAAACTGACGGACCACCTCGGTGAAATGAAGAACCAGTGCAGTACCCTCCTATCTGAGAATGATTCCCTGAGGAGAGAGATCATCTGGCGTATCTATAACCTCCAGGCTTCGGTCAAGTTAATGACAGCATTCCTTGTTTTACAGAACGAGAGAAACTGGGAAAAGGCACAAGGGATCCTGAGAGAGGCAATCGCAGATTTCAAGTCAGCCATCGACGTCGTGGACAGGGTAAGTGGATCGTCCGGCGAGAGGAATATTCCGCGGTGGAACCTCGAGCTTCTCAGTGCACAACAGAACGTCAAGAGATTTGAGATGGTTCAACCGCCGAGCGAAGGACGATTGCAGCTCGAGGACAATCTGGAAGTCCTCATCCCTGAAAAGGGTGGCTACGCCCCCGGGGAACCGATAGAGAGAAGAGTTGAGAAATAATGTATTGATAAAACATGAGCTTTGAAGATATCCGTTACCTCTGGCTTCTGGCAATCATCCCCTTTATTCTCCTGGTTTCAATACGCTCCTACAGAAGGACAAACAAATGGCTCTTTTCTTTTGCCAGGAGGAAAAAGAAGGTTGGAAGCTTTGTAGCCCATATCACCTTCCTCTCCTTCTCAATCGTCTGTGTAACAGTTTCCCTTACCGGGCCGAAAGTTCAATACGAAAAGACGTACTTCAACCGCAGCGGGATTGACATCGTTTTTGGCATTGATGTTTCAAAGTCCATGCTGGCAGAAGACGTTGTTCTCCCGCTGGAGGCGGGGAAGCTGTTCAAGATCGCCAACCGGTTAAACCGGGCCCGCTACTGTGCCCTGAAGATACTGTCGCAATTACACGGTGAACGAATAGGTGCTTATATCTTTGCCAGCAAGGGGATCGAGGTCGTACCCTTTACCAGAGACTACAGCTACTGTCAGTATATCCTCAGGCACATCAACGATACCGAAATCACCATCCCGGGGAGTGATCTGGGAGAAGCCATCAAGAAGGCAATCTTCATGTTTAGGGATTCCAGGAGTCAGGGGGTAAAAATCCTTATCCTCATCTCGGATGGAGAGGACATCACGCTCGACAAGTCCTCTCTCTATGAATCGGTAAGACTTGCTGCCAGTACCGGAATAAAAATATACACCGTCGGCACCGGCATGGGGAGGGAAGTCCTCATTCCCATCCGAAGTGCAGAGGGGACATCAATTTCTGATTACTACATGAGTGAAGACGGTTCATACCTCAAAACAAGCCTGGTACCGGATACGTTAAAGAATATCGCCAGCCTTACCGGTGGTCAGTATTCCCGGATAAGCGATGAGAATACTCCGGAAAGGTTGATGGAATCCGTTTTGAATTCAGCCAGGATGGTGGAACAGACGAAGAGTACCGAACTTGCCTGGTTTGATCTATCCCCCCTGTTCATTGCTGCAGGGTTAGTGTTCTTCATAGCCGGGATACTCCCACCCCGTTAACAATGAGATTGACACGGGTTCCGTTTAGTGATTTAAATGTAACATATCCAAACTTTAAAAAGGAAGGTGGTGATGAGAGGCTTTTTATTGCTTTGGTAGTACGATGAGGTAGTAAAAAATCCTTATGTATTAACTTGCTGTTTTAACCATGGCAGGTAGAGGAAGCGCTCTCATGGTAGGAAGAGGTGAGGAATTTTTACCGGATTACCATGAGAGGGGTGAACCGGTAACATTGAAACATGAGGAGGGAATGAATATGAAGAAAGTATCACTCATCACAGGACTGGTCTTTGCCATCGTTTTTCTTTTCTCTCTCAACTTTTCCCAGGCAGCCAGCGAAACGATACGGATTACCTGCTGGGAAGGGTACGCAGATGCCACGATAGTAAAAGAATTTAAAGATCTGGTAAAAACGAAGCATAAGATCGATGTAGAGGTAAAAACGTACTATCCAACTGACCAGGATGAATTTTTTAAGGCTGCGAAGGAGGGAACCGCTGATCTGATTTCCCCACCGGCGGATTTAGCAAAAACACCAAGATTCTACTGCTTTAATGAGGGGAAATATCTCCTTTCGGAGTTGGATATGAACAACATCCCCAATGCGAAAAACATGCTGCCCTTCTTTGCGGCAGACAAATCTCTCATCTACAAGGATAAACGGTACGGCCTTCCTTATAACTGCGGTCCCTACGGGTTGGATTATAACACCGAAGTGGTAAAAGAGGCGCCAAAGAGCTGGAACATATTCTGGGACTCGAAGTATAAGGGGAAATACACCATCAATAACAACTTCCATAAATGTAACATCTGGATTACCGCCCTCGCCCTGGGGTACAAGTATGATCAGATCTTTGATATCGACAAACTTGACCGCAAAAAAGTCCAGGAGAAGTTGAATGTCCTGGCACAGAATGCAAAGAGCCTCTGGGACGGCTCGGCCAATCCTGATGAGTTCCCCCAATTAGCTCTTGCCACTGACTGGGGCTTTGCCGCCGCACAGGCAAACAAGAAGGGTGGAAAGTGGTTGATTGCTGCTCCCAAAGAAGGAGGAACTGCCTGGATTGACTACTGGTGCGTAACCCAGGCTGCAAAAGGGCAGAAAAAGAAG
Source organism: Pseudomonadota bacterium (assembly GCA_026388815.1). GTDB lineage: Bacteria > Desulfobacterota > WTBG01 > JAPLJA01 > JAPLJA01 > JAPLJA01. The sequence goes on along the minus strand of JAPLJA010000204.1, from coordinate 8,632 downwards.
CTCTGCGAAGAATGGATCAATCTCCAGCTTTCACCGAAATCCCAGGCAGCGGTTGTCAAGAATCAGGGTGTTTCACCAGTCGTAAATAATGTAGGTAATCTAGCAACCCCGACGGAAAAGACCCTTTTCCACGTGGGTGACAATGACTACTTCAAGACCGTTGCCATCTGGCAGGTAATGAGTGAAAAAACGGAAAAGGCGTTTGGTGAAATGTGGGAAGCAGCAAAAAAACTGAGAAAGAAATAACTGTTTAAAGGGGAGGCATGAACAGTGCCTCTCCCTTTACCACACGTCTTTTACCTCACGCAGATCAAAAGAAACCTTATCTCCTTCTGCGAGCCCGATGGTATCTGAAATGCCTCCCTGCAGCTCCAAAACATATTTTGCTTTCTTGCCTGGCTGGATAGCAGGAGGGTATTTTTCATCCAGAAGGGATGAATATCTTCTTCCTCGAAGATGAAGAGCATGCCTCTGTCCTTATCCAGATGTTTCCTGAACATTAAACCCCGTGCCCTTGCGTCAGGGGTGACAGCTAATTCAACCTGAAAACAATGGTCATTGATACAGACATGGGGCTGTTGAGGGTCCCTGCAGCCGAAGAGAATTGCACAGGAGAGGGAAAAAAGTAAGATAAAAAATTGATGTCTTTGAGAGCCAGAGGAGATATGGAACTGACCTTGCTTCATCGGTTAAGAGAGCACCAGCACATTCATCGATAAAGCTCACCTGCCGTTATGGAACGCAGCGGAATAGCGATCAGGGGAGCGCCTGGTCAGTTGGTCTAGAAATATCCTTTCCATATAGTCGTACTCCCTGCTGCGCTCCAGGAAGAGGATATGCGCATCGGCAAACTTTTTCCTGTCCCATTTCCCGCCGTCATATTTCTTGCGGAGGTCATTATATGGCGTCGCTGAGACGATGTACGAATCCATCGTTATGTCCTTCCGCTTGCTTCTCGTGCCTATATCCTTCGCCAGGTCCGGCAGGGCTTCATGCAGGCGCGCCTTCTCGTCGTGCATGTACGCGTCTTCCTGACGCATCCCGTGGGGCTCAACAAAGACGATGTGCTGCATCTTTCCGTCCATGATCCACAGGATGAAGTCCGGATAGAACCCCCTTTCCTCAAAAAAGCCGATTCCCGTACCTCGACTCAGGTTCCGCAAAAGGAACACGTTCACCTTAGCCAGTGATTTGTCCTTTTCTTTTTCCCAGTAGTCCTTCATATCCCGGACAAACCGCGATTCGCTCTTGTTGAGTCCCGGGGGAGTCATCGTCACCTTGTCTTCCTGCTCGACAAGCAACGGCTGGTAAAGGTGCCGGTCAAAATGGATGCGAGGCAGTTTCCCAGTCTCTTCCTTGTAGAGGCGGTCAACCTCATCGATGAGTTTCTCGACAGCGGTTACCAAATCACTCTCGGACTTCTGGATCTTGACCAAGTATCTGCTGGACGCGCGCTCCCTGACAAGATCTCGGTTGAAACTGAGATTCGGATCGCTCTCATCGAGAGTCTTGTATACCATGTGATGGGAGTCCCATTGTTCACGTCGTACCCGATAGAAATTGTCCGCGTATTTCCGCAGAATGTTCACCGCTGCCTCCTGCAGCAGGGCCGTTGTGGTGAATGATTCCGGCGTGACAACCGACTCGTCGGCGACAAGACTGTAGAGTCTCTCCGGCTCGGTGGTAGCAAGGATTCGCCTCGGCACGTCCGGCAGGATGGCCAGGTTCGTCAAACCCTTCCGCTCCTTGTACTCGAGCAGGTCGAGATAAGCCCGTTCCCAGTCTACCAGTTCAAGGCTCTCGGGCGGGATAGGACATTCACCCCCTGCCTGCGCGTCAACGGCTGTGAAGCCTTCAAAGCTGCTTTCCAGTGCCTGGACCTTCAGAGACATGTCAACCCGCACCCGCGCAGCCGGGTCGGGCTCCAGCAGAATGTCCGCCTCCGTCGCGAAATTGCAGTCCTCCGGCACGCGAGGCACAACCAGTCCTTTGCCGAGGAATTCCTTATTGGGCCGGATGAAAAGGGGCAACTCTACTGCCCCCTCCGTCTCCACACCCTCCTTCTCCAGGTACTCACGGAACTGGGCCATATAGTTGGCACGGACAGCGAATATGTTCAATGTCTCCAGCAGACTCAGGTGGTCCGGGTGTTTGCCGTCCAAGGATGAGCTGCGCTTCAGCGAGAAACCCTTGCCCCGCAGGCGCACACCACGCCCGAAGAGCTGGATAATCTCAGACCCCTCCTTGCGTCCGATGTTCAGCAGGCCCATGTTCGAGACCCGCCAGGAATTCCAGCCCTCCATGAACTTCTTTGCGCCGATGAGGATGTCAATGCTCGTATCCGGTTCATTGATGCCGTTGAACAGGGAGCCGGTGATAGCGTCCTCCTCCAGCGTTATCCCCGAGTCGTCTTCCTCCACGAGCTTCTTGAATGTACTGGTGTCGCCGATGTAGATCAGGCCGAAGTAGTCTTCCGCGCCGCTTGCCTTCAGGCCGAGTTCACCGGCGCTGCCCCGGATGTCGCATAGGTGCAAGCCGCCGCCCGTTGGTGCGTGAAGCACCTTGGCAAGGATGTCCTGATATGCTTTTTCGGGGGGCAAACCGCGTTCACGAAGGTACTTGAACTTGCCCTCGAACACGTCTTGTCCATCCGGCGTGACCAGGCCGGTCTTGCCCTCGATGAGCTTCTTGATCGTCTTGACCGCCCAGCCGCGCTTGTTCTCCAGGAGGTGGTGCAGGAACCGGGCCACGATCAAAACGTCGCTCCGCTTCTCTTTGTTCTCCGTGTAGACCGCGTTCACGGTGCTGCCGACGAAGACCCAGAGCGGTTTCTCCAGGTTGTACGGCCGCAGGGCTTCCGCCTGCTCCTCGAACACGTGCTGCTGCTCGTAGAAAGACAGCAGGTTGCCGAGCAGAAGGGTCTCCGTCTTGTCCTCCGTCGTCTCCTCCTTCAGGTTGAGGATGCGGAAATCTTTGCCGTATCCGTCGCCGTGGAAATAACGGTAGGAGTAGTCGAAGACGATGGCCTTTCCGTATTCCGCCGTAAGCTGGTCGTTCCGCGCCGCAGTCAGGGCCTGCCCGAACGTTGCGCTGTACTCGAAGGTGAATCCCGTTTCGCCCAGCGCGTCGCGGAAGCTTCGCCACGCCTCGCCGCCCGATCCCTTGTGGCCCTCATCCACGAAGATCAGGTTGTTTCCCTCGAATGCCTCCACTGGCACGCTCACGCCGCCGCCGCGCTTCTCCTCCACCAGCTTCGTAATCTCGATGATCCGGACCACGTCTTTCCCGGTCGTCATCATACCGCTCTCGTTCAGGTCAAACCGCCGGCAGGGGATATCTGAGGCCGCCATCTCCGCCAGGTGCTGCTCGCTCAGCCCTTCGTTCGGCGTGATCAGCAGGATGTTGTCCAGCGGAAGGTCGTTGTAATGCAGGAACTGCCGGTAGTTGACGTGCATGATCAACGTCTTGCCGCTGCCGGTCGCCATCCAGAACGCCAGCTTCTTCAGGTCCGATTCCGAGAACTTCGCGTCCTTCGGCTCACCGGCGGTCTTCGCGGTGTTGCGCTCCTCGACGAAGCGGTTCAGCGAGCGGAGCATCTCTCCGCGGCGATGAAAGTACCAGTCCAGGAAGATTTCCGTGTAGAGCACCGTTAGATGTTGGAAATACCGCAGGGTAATCGGCTCGGGCCTCCTGGCGTTCATGGCGCGCAGGTGCTCCCCGATGTTGTCGTCGTAGCGGGCCAGGTTGGCCGGTGGAATCTTTACCTTGTCCCCGCGTGCCTCCAGCCGGTGATAGACGTAGCTGCGGCCCGAGGCGTCAAACCCTTCGGCCGCCTCCTTCATGTCCGCCAGCAGATCGCGGTTGTTCTCGTATCCGAAAAGCCCGTTCAGCCAGGCCAGCAGGACCAGCCGCTGCTCGAGCTTGACGTATTCCGCCTTGCCGTTTCGCGCCCGGGCCATCGGCTACTTCTCCTCCACAATCTTTTGTATCGCTGCGATGAGTGGGGGCAGGTCCTTCGTCACCGTGTCCCACAGCAAATCGAAGTCGATGACGTCGTAACCATGCACCAGCCGGTTGCGCATGCCGATGATTTGGGGCCAGGGTATCTCCAGGTTCTTCTGCTGCGTAGCTTGAGAAACGCGATTGGCCGCCTCGCCCACAATCTCCACCAGGCGTGTCAGCGCCAACTGCAAGACGCGATTGCGTCCCAATTCCTCCCGGCTCGCATCGCCGAGCAGGTCGGCGGCTTCGCGGGCGTGATTGAGCATATCCTTGAGGCTCACCTGATCGTCATACTTGCTCATATTGTGCCTCCGCCATCTGCAACACTTCATCCCGGAAGTGCGGGTTCAAGCCCTTGACCGTGTGCATTTCCGCCTTGCGTCCCAGCAGTCGGCTCAGTTCGATCTCCATTCCCGCCAGCGTGATCAGCCCCACCCGCGCGCCCGGCTCGAACTCCACCAGCACGTCCACATCGCTCTCCGGCCCGAAATCATCCCGCAGCACCGAACCGAACAGCGCCAGACGGCGAATCCGATTGCGGCGGCAAAAGGCTTCGATCTCCGCTTTAGGTATGTCGATTTTTACGCTCATGCCTGCACCTCCGCAAACATCCGGGCCTTGAACACAGGCTCCAGTGCCCTGGCGCCCGGAATGAACGAATCGCCGTTGACGAAAACCTCGTCCGCGCCCTCGGTCAGCTTCTGCTCGGCCACGAACTTCTTGTCCCGCTCCAGGTCCGCCTTCTGCCATCCCTCGGTCTCGCGCCAGATAACGGCCACGTTCCGATGATCGATCATGCCGCGATAGACCAGGTATCGCCGCCTGCCTGCCGAAGCCTCGGCGCAGGCAGGCCCGTCATCATCGTAGACTCGCCGCGTCTGGACGTGCAGGCCCAGCAGGTAGTTGAACGTCTCTGGAATATCAGCGACCTTCTCGCGGGTCTGGCCGTCCGAATGAATGTGCAGCTTGTAGCTGAACGGGCGGGCCAGTTTCACGACGTTGAGCAGCGTCTTGCTCGCCCGCGCCTCCCACTTGAGCATGTACTTGAGCAGGTAGTCGTCGAACTTCAGGGCCTGCTGCCCGGACGCCTCGTCGAACTCGATGTTGTTCAGCGAGTCTTCGTAGCTCTCCAGTCGGATGTACTTCACAATGCGGGGGCTATACTCTATATCTTCTTCCTTGGCCATGCGCTCTGGTTTGCCATCTTTCCATACTGGCGCAAATGTAACCTTCTTGATGTAAGGTAAAATAACCGTATCGAAGTACGATCCCATTTCAACAAGGATAAATCTACGATTACAGCAACTTTCACGATTCGCGCTTATTACAGCATGCCCAGTAACTCCTGACCCGGCGAATGGATCCAAGCATATGCCATCATCATCGCTATGCAACTTTAGAAACCATTCTATAAGCTGAAGCGGCTTAGGCGTATCGAATGCCTTATAACCGAATAGTGCTTTTAGTGTGCGAGTAGCGTCAGCGTTGATTCCAAATGAGTCGAGCCACGTAGACCATCCGATGGATTTCTTCTCATCCCTGATCTTCTCATAAGGTGTCCATCTTTCAGTTTGGCCATGATATGTGACACCTGGGTCGAACGATGTTAGCTCCCAGTGAAAGAACACCGGATCTTTCATTGCTTTCTGGATATTGGGATTGTTCTTGCCCCATCTCCAGTGGCCTTCTCTGCCATCATTTCGTATTGGCCATGCCTCCTCACCCTTTGGAGTGGGCAAAGCATAAAACTGCCCGGGTCGATCTTGACGAAGCGATGTGCCTCCCCATTTTCTTAATTCCCGCCCCTTGCGATAGGGCCCCCACTTGTCGGTCAGGTTGAGTTGGCCAGTAGAACGTTCATCTGCAGAAATGCTAGTGGGATCGCCATTATGAAAAATGGCCAAATACTCATGTCCCGTTCTGAGTCCAGTTTTCTCTTTACCACCGCTTGGTTCTGATCTCCATGGAGCGCAAGCAGCAAGGCAATCTTCGCCAAATTGTTTTTTAAGGAGGCCAAGAAGTCCGCTTACTTCATTGTCATCAATTGTGGCAGAGAATATTGCTGACTTGTGCATTAGGTGCGCAGTTACAGAGAGAGATTGATCTATCATGGAATACCATGATGAATGGAGATAGCCGTCTTTGTAAATGAACTCGTCATTTCCTGTGTTATATGGAGGATCGATATAGACACATTCAACTTTCTCGCGATATTTCTCCACTAATAGATTAATTGCTTGAAAATTCTCGCTGTGAATAAGGAGGCCGTCGACCATCTTGTCGAGGTCTTCGAAACTGCCCAGCAGCCGATCCACGAAATCCTGCTCGAAGTGCTTGGTGTCTAGGACAAGCGTCGGGTGGGCTTTCAGAAAGGCGATGCGCTTGTCCTTCTTGTTCTTGCCCGCGTTGAACAGGTCGGTCTGCTCTTCGTCAATGTGGAACAACTCTTTCCACTCGGCCCACTGCGGCTCGCACGCGGCGACGTCGGGATAGAAGCTCTCGTCGATGTTGCCGATCGTGATACAGTACTGGGTCTCGGTGATGAATTTGCGCTTCTCCCAGAGCATCTTCTGGAAGTTTTCGATCTGGGCGAGAAAGTCGATTATTCTTCCACCGACCCCCTTGATGAGACGCATCAGTTGGAACCAGCCCTCGGCGCGCTCCTCACCGGCGCTCTCCATCTCGTCCAGGTTCAACACCTCGTTCTTCAGGTAAAAGTCCAGCTCGCGGGAGAGGAAGCCCTTCAGGTCCTTGTGGATGAAAAAGTCGGAGGTGTTCCGCCGCGTGTATTGCCGAAGATGATGCTCAAGAAAGGTGACAGGCTGGCCCTCCGCGGTCCTGCGGTGCTCAGCCGTCAGAGCTGCCAACACCTTGGTGGATTTATTGAGCCGCCCGGGAATCTCCACCAGCGCCTCGGCAATGATGGTGTCCTGCTGGTTCTTCTGGCCAAAGGTGATCTCCTCCTGCTCGGTCAGCGGCCGGTATTCGAAAGGGATAACGAGTTCGCCTGCGTCTTCCTTCCATTCGACTTCTTTGATGTGGGGCAGGAAGAACCGCTTGTCGCCCTTTACGTTGTTCTGCTCAATATCGGCGGCCTGGAGCTTGAAGTGCACCGTTACGCCACGCGACGTGAAGGTGTAGTCATGGAAGTATTCGGCGGTCTTGACGTAGTACTGGTCGTTGTTGGCCCAGTACAGGTAAACCTCCTCGCCGTTGTAGGGGATAGCGTACCGCTGGCGCCTGGAGTATCGCCGTTTCGAGATGAAATCGCCGTCCTGGTAGTAACGACTGAAGAAGGTGTAGAGATGGTTGAAGATGCTCGCTTCGAGGGCTTCGCGGCCGCGGCCGCCTGCGGCCTTCGCCTTCAGGTCCTGGTACTTCTTGCCCAGCGGGGTGCCGTGGTAGGCCTCGGCCAGGTTGCCGTCGGCGTCGAGCGCGTCTTTGCCTAGCGTATCCTTGATCTGCTGGGCGACCTCCTTCAACTCCTTCGCGGACTGGGACTGGTCAGCCAGCGCGCCGCGATCCAGCTCATCCGCGATGTCCTTCGGCAGGTCCTCCGTGATGAACTGTTCGATTACGTCCCGCTTGTAGTTCATGATGCGGTAAATGCCGAAGTCCAGGTCGGCGCAATCGAACTGAAAGAGCTCGCGCAGGAGCCGTTGGAACTTCTCTGTGTACGATGTCATGTCAATCCCTTGCCATTCTCCATGTTACCACAACATTAATTTTTAAGCATATTCCACAGTTGGCAATTTTACTATAAGATGAAGGCATACTGTCAATTATTTTGTCGAAAATAGTTGAAATCCATGAGATCAATCTTCATATAATGGAAACCCAAAATGACCATGTTAGATCAGATTCCTTTTACCTTTCTTGATTGCGAGACCACCGGTCTTTCTCCGCGGTATGGAGACAAAATCTGTGAAATTGCCCTGCTCAGGGTAAGGGGCGGAAAGATTCTAGAGTCTTACCAGACACTCGTCAATCCGGGACGACCAATCTCACCTGGTGCAATGGCGGTAAATGGCATAACGGATGCGATGATACAGGATGCGCCTTCGTTCTCTGAGATTGCAGAAAAACTGATCAGGATTATCGGTGACTCGGTTATCGTAGCTCACAATGCCAAATTTGACCTGGGCTTCCTGTCAACACAGTTTCAGAATGCGAGAATACCTCTCTTTGACAATGTGGTGATTGACACCCTGCTCCTTGCCCGGAGGCACTACCATTTCCCGAGCAACAGCCTGGGGAACATCTGTACGTTTCTCAATTTCTCTGTTAAGGATGAGCATAGGGCGATGGGGGATGTAGTCCTGACCAGGATGGTATTGGAGAGATTCTTAGCTGACCTTAAAGAGAGGGGAATAGCTACCCTGGAAGAGATTATCTCGCTCCAGGGCGGCCCGGTTGTTCTTCAGGGAGATGGGGAAATCTCGCTTCCGCCGCTCCTTGATGAAGCCCTCAGGAGCAGGAGCAAAGTCAGGATAAACTATATCTCAGCAAACCGGAGGGAAAGTATTCGGGTCATTGAACCCTTAGAGGTAACCAGCCTGGGTGATTACCTCTACCTCCTCGCCTTCTGCCATCTGCGCCAGGAAAAGAGAACCTTCCGTCTGGATCGGGT